>JBKBRD010000096.1:0-10020 GCA_046292405.1 Allobosea sp.
GCGCCGCTATTTCGCCTGGCGGGCCAGCACGGACAGAGCCACTTCGGCCGCCTTGGCGATGTGGCGCTTGCAGGCCCGTTCGGCCTTGTCGCCGTCGCGGGCGGCGATCGCCGCGAAGATCGCCACGATCACGGCGACACTGTCGGCCAGCCTGCCACCCTGCGTCATCGAGGTGACGCGCAGCAGCGTGATGCGATTATGCAGCATGGTCAGCGACTGCTTGACGAAGATATTGCCGGCCCCCTCCATCAGCACGGCGTAGAACCCGGTCTTGGCCGCGACCAGAGCCGCCCGGTCGTCGGAGGCCGCCGCGCGCTTGAATGCGGCGACCGCGCTGCGCAGACGCTCGATCTCGGCTTCGCTGCCGCGCTCGGCGAAACCACGGCCGGCAAATCCTTCCAGCAAAGCGCGGACATCATAGAGCTGGCGCGCCTCGTCATAGCTGATCGAGGACACCTCCGGGCCGCGATGCGGCACGGTTACGACCAACCCTTCCGCCTCGAGCTGGCGCAGCGCTTCGCGCACCGAGGTCCGGCCGACGCCGATCTGCTCGCAAAGCTCGCGTTCGACCAGGCGCTGGCCCGGCTTGAAATGCCCGGCCGCAATGGCTGTGCGGATGCGGTCTTCGACCAGCAGGCGCAGCGTCGCCGCCTGGCGCGGAATCTGAAGATCTATCGTGCTCATGCCCGAACTCTTTGCTGGCAGCGTCAATTCCGTCAATCGCTTCTCCGCTTGACGACAAGCCTGTCAGATTGTCTGATAGCAGGCAATCAAAGATAATCTGGGAGGACGAGCATGAAGCGCGTGGTTTCACTCTGGCTTGCGGCGGCGACGACATTGGCGCTCGGCGCCATGCCCGCCAGCGCACAGGACTATCCGAGCCGGCCGATCAGCATGCTCGTGCCCTTTGCGCCCGGCGGCACGACCGATGTTCTCGCCCGCATCCTCGCCGAGGCGATGGGCAAGGAGCTGGGTCAGAACGTCATCGTCGAGAATGTCGGCGGCGCGGGGGGCCGCACCGGGACGGAACGGGTGATCAAGGCCGCGCCCGACGGCTACACCGTGTTGTTCGGCAATATGGGGCCGATGGCGGCCAGCAAGGCGCTGTTCAAGGACCAGCGCTACGACCCGCGCGTCGATCTCGCGCCGGTGGGCCTGGTCGCGGATGTGCCGATGGTGATGGCGGCCAGCAAGAAATCCGGGATCACCGATCTCAAGACGTTCATCGCGCGCATCCGCAGCGAGGGCGAGAAGGTGACCTTCGGCACCGCCGGCTATGGCGCGACTTCGGACATGGCGCCCAATCTGCTGACGCACCAGCTCGGGATGAAGGCGACGATCGTGCCCTATCAGGGCGCTGGCCCGGCCATCCGCGACCTCACCGGCGGCTTCGTCGACAGCGTCATCGACCAGACCGCGACCATGCTGCCGCTGCACCAGGGCGGCGCAATCACCGCTCTGGCCGTGACGGGGCCGCGGCGTCTGCCGCAGGCCCCTGACTTGCCGACCTTCGCCGAGGCCGGCCTGCCCGAATTCACGATGACGGTCTGGAACGCGCTCGCCGTGCCCAAGGGCACGCCGCCCGCCATCGTCGACAGACTGGTCGGCGCCTTGAACGCCAGCCTGTCATCAGCCTTTCTGCAGAAGCGTTTCGACGAGCTCGCCGTGCCCACGCCACCCGCCGAGACCAGAGGCCCTGCCCCGCTCGCCAAGCTGATGGCGACCGAGGTCGACCGCTGGGCCGTCGTCTTCAAGGACGTGCCGAAGCCGTAGGATCTCTTCTCCGCCCATCGCGCGGCCTCGGCCCGGCGGATTGGTTCCAACGGGCCGGAACCGCCGGCGCGCCTCGAGCCCGGCGCGCCAGCTCGGCGGAGCCGCCGCGACGGATCGAAGCTCCGCCGGGGTTTGCGCGATGGACGGGATCCGCGTGCAGAGGCCGGCGATCGTCATGGAGCGGCGGCCCGCAGAACGCGCCGCCGCTCTTCGTCGGATGTTCGGGAGAACGTCCCGGTTGCCCGCCCGCGCTCAGCCGAAGCGGAAGTCGTCGGCGCTCAGCGAGCCGATCTGGGTGTGCGTCAGGGTCAGCGAGGTGTGGTCGTCGATGGTGAAGACGACATCGGCGCCGACCTGTTGCGCCGCGCCCATCGCCGCGCCGAAATCCGCAAAGAGATCCTCGAAGCTGATCAAGTCGTGATCGGGCCCGGTCGCCTTGAAGTCGGTGATCGTGTCCTTGCCGAAGCCCTGAGCGAAGATGAAGATGTCCTGCCCCGAGCCACCGGTCAGCATATCGTTGCCGGCGCCGCCGATCAGCACGTCCTCGCCGGACCCGCCGGCAAGCGTGTCGTTGCCCGCGCCGCCTTGCAGTATGTCGTCGCCCGAGCCGCCATTCAGGGTGTCGCCCTGATTTCCGGCGGTCAAACTGTCGTTGCCCGACCCGCCATTGAGCGTGTTGAACCCGCTCCCGCCGATCAGCAGATCATTGCCCGCGCCGCCATTGAGGATCGACGTTCCGCTGCCGCCGAGCAGCGAGTCATCGCCATCGCCGCCATCGAGGATGTCATTCCCGGCGCCGCCACGGATGATGTCGTCGCCGTCTCCGCCGTCGATGCTGTCGTCGCCCTTCCCGCCCTCGATGACGTCGTCTCCGGCGCCGCCATGCAGGATGTCGTCGCCAGCGCCGCCATCGATGCTGTCGTTACCCTCGCCGCCATCGATGACGTCGCGCCCGAGGCCGCCATGAAGGATGTCGTCGCCGGCGCCGCCCTCGATCACATCGTCTCCATCGGCGCCATCGACGACGTCGTTCCCGGCGCCGCCATTGATGATGTCATTGCCCCGGCCGGTGACGATCTGGTCGTTGCCATCCCCGCCATCCACATCGACCGCGGTGAGGAGATAGGGGTCGGCGGTGAGGCGGTCGTCGCCGGCGCCGAGCAGGATCTTACCCCGGATGTCGGAGCCGATATAAAGCTTCACGACGTCGTCGCCGTCGCCCATGTCGACCGCAACGCCGGTCGTGGCGGTGATTTTGCCGGAGTTGCCCAATTCGTCGTTGCCGGCGCCCATCGAGACCAGCCCGGTGATCGCGCCGGCGCTGGCGTTGATGATCTCGTCCTTGCCGTCGCCGGTCACGACGGAGCCTGTCACGGCGCCGCTATTGAGGAAGAAATCATCGCCCGCGCCCATGTCGATCGCGATCTCGGTCACGGTCTTGACGGCTTTGATCGCGCCGGCGTTGACGAGCGTATCGTTGCCGTCCCCGCCGTCGATCGCACCGCTGATCTTGCCGCCGGCCTCGACGATGGCGCTATCGTTGCCGGCGCCCATGAACACCTGGCCGGTGATCTTGCCCGACAGGGTCAGCTTGTCGTCGCCGTCGCCCATGTCGAGCGCGACGCCCCAGCCAGCAAAGATCGAGCCGGAATTCACCACGCTGTCGTCGCCGGCGCCCGTCAGAACCTTGCCGTTGATCGTGCCGCTGTTGGTCAGCCTGTCGTTGCCGGCGCCGAGATCGACTGCGCTGGTGGCCCAGTATTCGATCGTGCCGCTGTTGGTCAGCGTGTCGTCGCCCGCGCCGCCGTCGATGCTGCCACCGATCTCGCGGCTGTTGTCGAGCCTGTCGTTACCGGCGCCGAGAACGATCCGGCCGAGGATCGACCCGGTGTTGACGATCTTGTCGTCGCCGTCCCCCATATCGACGGCCCAGATTCCGTTGGCGATGATCGAACCGGCGTTTTCGAGCCTGTCGTCGCCGCCGCCCATGGCGATGCCGCCATTGATCCGGCCGGTTGCGCTGTTGACGATGCGGTCGTTCCAATCGCCGATCAGATTGATCGCCTCGCGGCCGTAGAGCCGGGCGTCGCCGGTCACGCCTTCGCCGCCACGCCCATCGGCCGATATCGTGCCGTCATTGGTGATTATCGTCGCGCCGAGTGCGGCGCCGCCCTTGGAATCATCGACCTGGATGGCGCGTCCGCTGGCGTAGATCGTCGCCCCCTTGGCGTTGTTGATGGCGCCGCCGCCGATGGCGATGGCCGTGGCGATGCCGGAGCGTGCATTGTTCCAGCTGAAGAATTTCTGGATCGAGCCGAAATTGTCGATGGCGGCCAGACCGTCGATGTCGACGGCGGCGCTGGCGTCGCCATCGGAATTATCGGCGGTGTGGGCCTCGATCCTGCCGCTGTTGACGACATGGGCCGTCGTATCCGCGGCGTTGGCGATCGCGATGGCCGCGCCGCTGCGGGCGATCAGCGTTCCCGTGGCCTCGTTGACGATCTTCGCGCCGCCGGTTCCCGTGATGGCGTGACCGGCGCCTTCGATCAGCCCGGCATTGACCAGCGCATCCCTGCCGGCGCCCAGCGACACCAAGCCCTTGATCGTGCCGCTATTGACCAGCATATCGTCGCCAGCGCCCATATCGACGGCGACGCGGCCCTTGGCGACGATCGATCCGGCGTTCTCGAGGATGTCATTGCCGTCCCCCATCAGCACGCTGCCGCTGATCATACCGGTCTCGGCGACGCTGAGCCTGTCGTCGCCTTCACCCATGTCCACGGCCACGTCGCCGGCGGCGGCGATCGTGCCGGCATTGGTGAGGCGGTCATTGCCGCCGCTCATGCTGACGCCCAACAGCGAAGCTGAAGTAAGCGTCGCGCCGCGCTTCACGTCGATGGCGGAAAAATCGGTCTTTCCAGTGAGCGTCCAAGCGCCGCCGGCGACCACGAGATGCTCGACGCCGGTGACCGTGCTGGTCAGAGCCGCCGCGCCGGCGCCGGAGAGCTGCAGGATGTCCTCGCCGTCGCCGCCGTCGATGGCGGCAGGCAGGCCATTGTCGGTGTCGATCTCGATCAGATCGTCGCCCGCGCCGCCGCTGACGGTGTCGCCTTCGCCAGCGAGAATCACGTCATTGCCGTCGCCGCCGTCGAGCCTGTCCTGGCCCTCGCCGCCGATCAGCGCGTCGTCACCGGCGCCGCCGAGCAGCGTATCGTCACCGGCGCCGCCGATCAGGACGTCGTTGCCCTCCTCGCCGTCGATGAAATCAACGCCGCCATTGCCGGTCAGGCTGTCGTCGCTCGCCCGCCCGTAGATCTTGTCGTCGCCATCGTCGCCTTCCAGAAGGTCGCTCTGCGGCGTGCCGATCAGGGTCCGGTCGCGGACGGCGCCTCCGGGCTCGCCCTGCCCGCCCCCGCCACCCTGCCCGGGAGCCGGGTTGCCATTGGACGCGCCCTCGGCCGCGTCGTTCTTGGCCGCGTCGTTCTTGGCCGCATTGTCGTTGGAACCAGCGTCGATATCGGCCGTCCGGGCCACGGTCGCGGATGTCTGGGCGGAGCGGCCGGCCTCGTCGGCCGTGGCCAGAAACGCCGACCGGCGCCCCGTGGCGAGAGCCAGAGCCTCGCTATCGGGGGCGATCGTGATGCGGCCGAAGGCAGCGGGGGCCGGCGCCGGCAGGTCCGCCAGCACCACCGAAGGCAGGGGGTTCTTGCTCAGCCCGCCGAAGAAGGCCGGGTCGGTCGAGCTGCCCGCATGGGCGGGAGCGGCCGGGCGGGCGGCGATGCTGCCGGTCGTCTCCGGATCGGCAACGGGCTGCGCGGGGGCCTGCTCGGCGGGGACGGGCTCGCCGAGCTGCGCCGCGACAGGCTTTTGCGGCGCGCGTTTGGCCAGCGGCACGGTCCATTGCGAGGCGGGCAGCGGCGACAGCGGATCGCCTGCGGCGCCGGGAACGACGGCAACGCCGTTCTGCTTGCCGGCCAGGACCGGCCTGAGCAAACCCGGACCGGCGGCCGCGACGATGTGTTCCTTAGTAACCGACATTGGAAGAGCCCCTTACGCATTTCAAACGCTACGGCATGTGTCTGTTCATGACGCAGCCGGCCGTGGTTATGCGACGAGCATGACAGGATTGCAACGACATATTAATATTAACCGTCCGTTAGCGTACCTAACTTTATGGAAGTCACAAAACTCTTGCTAAGTAAGATTGCGTAAGGTAAGTGTTGGATGGTTGGAGAGCGCTGTCCGCGCTTGGGCGTGACAGGGTCCGTGGAGATGCTCGCACGTGGGCGGTCGCAAGAATGATGTGATGAGAGCGGCGCTGGCGTCCTGTGGAACGGGCTTTCTCGCCGTCGCCCTGTTTTCCGCCGTGGTCAACATCCTGATGCTGACCGGCTCGGTCTATATGCTGCAGGTCTACGACCGGGTCCTGCCATCGCACAGCATCCCGACGCTCGTCTGGCTCTCGGCCCTCGTTTTCGCCCTCTTTCTGTTGCTGGGCGCCTTCGACTGGTTGCGCGCCCGGCTGCTCGCCCGCATCGGCATCGCGCTCGACCGCGCGCTCTCGGCCCGCACCGTCGCCGCCATCATCCGCATGCCGGCGATGGGAACGCGGGGCGACATGCATCTGCTGCGCGATCTCGACTCGATCAGGAACTTCCTCTCGGGGCCGGGGCCGACCACCTTCTTCGACCTGCCATGGATCCCGCTCTACGGCGCGCTGTGCTTCCTGCTCCATCCCTATCTCGGCTGGACCCTGGTCGTCGGCGCGGCGATCCTGGCCGTCCTCGCGCTGCTGACCGAGATCCTGACGCGCCGCCCCAGCGCCGAGACGGCGCGCATCGGCGCCGGTCGCACCGCGATGATCGAGACCGCGCGCCGCAATGGCGAGGTCATCGCGGCGCTCGGCATGGAGCGGCGGATGATCGCGGCCTTCGCCCGCGTCAACGACCGCTACATTGCGAGCGGCCTCGCCGCGGCGGAGATCGCCAGCGGCCTGGGCACGCTGTCGCGCGTCGTCCGCTTCATCCTGCAATCGGCGCTGCTCGGCGTCGGGGCATGGCTGATCATCAACGACCAGGCTTCGGCCGGCGTCACCATCGCCGCATCGGTTCTGGGCAGTCGCGCCCTGGCTCCGATCGAACTCGCCATAACGAACTGGCGCCCCTTCCTCGGCGCGCGTCAGGCCTGGGGCCGGCTGAGGGCGGCGCTTTCGTCCCAGCCAGAAGCGCCTGACGTCTCGCCGGACCGGCCGGCGCAGCAGATCGCGCTCGACCATGTCTTCGCCGTCGCCCCGGGCGGCGGCTTGCCGATCCTGAAGGATGTGAACCTGACGCTGAAGGCCGGTCAGGGCCTGGCCGTGATCGGCCCCTCGGCCTCGGGCAAATCGACATTGGCGCGGGTCATCACCGGCGGGTGGCCGACTGCGCGCGGCGAGGTGCGCCTCGACGGCGCGACGCTCGGCCAATGGTCGGCCGAGCGTCGCGGCGCGATGATCGGCTACCTGCCGCAGGATGTGCAGCTCTTCGACGGCACTGTCGCCGAGAACATCGCGCGTTTCGATCCGGCCATGACCGAGGATGCGGTTGTCGCAGCGGCGAAAGCCGCCGGCGCCTACCAGATGATCCTGTCCTTGCCGCAGGGCTTCGAGACCCGCGTCGGCGAAGCGTCCGGCCTGCTCTCCGGCGGTCAACTCCAGCGCGTCGCCCTCGCCAGGGCGCTTTATCGCGACCCGTTTCTGGTCGTGCTCGATGAGCCCAACGCCAATCTCGATGCGGATGGCGACAGCGCGCTGGCTCAGGCCGTCCATGGCGTGCGCCAGCGCGGCGGCATCGTCATCGTCATCGCCCATCGCCCATCCGCGCTGGTCGGCATCGATCTCGTCATGGTGCTGGCCGGCGGGACGGTGCAGGCCTTCGGGCCGAAAGAAGAGATCCTGCGCGTGAGCCTCGCGGCGGCGCCGGCCGCGATCGAAAACCAGAGCGCAACCCAGGGCCAGACCGCCGATGGCCGCCGCTGAACCGCAGGGAACGCCCGACATGGCCAGCGCAGAAGGCGCGAAAACGGATGGATCGCCGGTCGCCAATCCCTGGCGCGCGATACGCCGGACGGCGCTGGCCGGCGTCGCGGTCCTGGCGGTGCTGTCGGGAACCGTCGGCCTCTGGGCCGCCACGGCCCCGCTGTCGAGCGCGGTGATCGCAGCGGGGCGGGTCGTGGTCGAGAACAATGTGCGCCGCATCCAGCATCCCACCGGCGGCGTCGTCGCCGCGATCAATGTTCGCGACGGCGACCATGTCCAGGCCGGCGACGTTCTGGTGCGACTCGACGAAACCAATGCGAAGGCGACGCTGGCGCTGATCGAAATCGAACTGGCCCGCCTGCTCATCCGCAAGGCCCGACTCGAGAGCGAACGCGACGGGCGCCTCGGCTTCGCCCTGCCGCCGGGTCTGCCCACCGCCACCGCCACAGCGCGGGACGAGGCGCTGGCGAGCGAACAGAGCGTCTTCCGCGCCAGGCGCGACGCCGTCTCGGGCCAGGTCTCGCAGCTGCGCGAACGGATCGAGCAGTCGCATCGCGAGATCGAGGGCGTCGTGGCGCAGGCCGCAGCCAAGCGCGAACAGTCCGTCTTGATCAAGCAGGAGCTGAGCGGGGTCGAGAAGCTGTTTCAGCAGAAACTCGTCGCCTTCTCGCGGCTGACGGCCCTGCAACGGGAGGCCTCGCGGCTCTCCGGCGAAGAGGGCAGCCTGCAGGCCGACATCGCCCGCATCCGGGGCCGCATCGCCGAGACGGAACTGCAGATCCTGCAAGTGACGCAGGACATCCGCCGCAGCGTCTCGGAGGAGCTGCGCGATGTCGAGGGCAAGATCGCGGATCTGTCGGAGCGGCGCATTGCGGCGACCGAACAGCTGGCCCGCATCGAGATGCGCGCGCCCCAGGCCGGCATCGTGCATCAGAGCACGGTGCACACGGTCGGCGGCGTGATCGGGGCCGGCGAGCAGATCATGCTGATCATTCCCGAGAGCGACGGGCTCGTGGTCGAGGCCCGCATCGATCCGACCATGATCGACCGTGTTCGCCCCGGGCAGGACGTGCTGGTGCGGTTCCCGGCCTTCGACACCGCCACGACCCCGACGGTCAACGGGCAGTTGAAGCAGATCGCGGCCGACCTCACCACCGACCAGCCATCGGGCGTGAGCTACTACACCGCGCGCATCCAGCTCGCGCGCCCCGAGCTCGATCGACTCGGCGGCAAGACGCTGGTGCCGGGCATGCCGGCGGAGACCTTCATCCAGACCGGTTCGCGCACGGCTTTCGCCTATCTCTCCAAACCGTTCCAGGACCAGCTCGCCCGCGCCTTCCGCTACTGAGGTTCCGGCGCACCGGTTCGTGAACGGCTCGGGTTTTGCGCAGGCCGTTTGGTTCGCGTCGCGACGGGAAGAGCTTCGCGCATCCCAGGCTGGCGCTCTTCGGCATGGGACGACGGCATTTTGCCAATGGCTCCAGCCTTACGCCCCGCGGCTTGTTTCGTCAGAGCGCCGGCATCAGCGCTCCGGCGACGATCGCCGCGCTTGCGCGTCGATGTTCCAGAGAGCGATGAACATGGCGGCAATCAGCGGCCCGATGATGAAGCCGGGCAGACCAAATGTGCCGATGCCGCCGAGCGTCGACACCAGAACGAGGTAATCCGGCATTTTCGTCGCCTGCCCCACCAGCAGCGGTCGCACCAGGTTGTCGATCAGCCCGATCACCAGGCCGCCATAGCCGATCAGGAAAATCCCCTGCCAGGTCTCACCCGAGAGAAGAAAATAGCCGGCGACCGGAAGCCAGATCAGCGCGGCGCCAATGGCCGGAAGCAGCGAGGCGAAAGTCATCAGTACCGCCCAGAGCAAGGCGGCGTGGACGCCAAGCAGCCAGAAGGCGAGACCCCCCAGCGCGCCCTGGACAAAGGCGACGAAGATGTCGCCCACCACCGTCGCCTGGACCACCGTGGCGAACTGGGTGAAAAGCCTGCGCTGCTGATCGGGCCGGAGCGGGAGCATCTCCTTGGCGCGTTCCGCCAACGCCTCTCCGTCGCGAAGGACGAAAAACAGCAAATACAGCATGACGAAAAGCCCAATGAAGAAGCTGAATGTGCTCTGCCCGACATCGAGGGCCCGCGTCGCGAAATACTGGATGCCATCGGTGAAGGCCGCGACGGCCTTGGCCTGCACGGTGGCGAAATCACCCAGGCCAAGCCGCCGCAGGTGAGCG
>JBKBRD010000097.1:0-10011 GCA_046292405.1 Allobosea sp.
AGCCCTCATCCTGAGGAGCCGCGCCAGCGGCGTCTCGAAGGATGGTCCAGCGGGTTCCCGAGCCTCCTGGAGCATCCTTCGAGACGCGCCTGCGGCGCTCCTCAGGATGAGGGCTGGTAGGCTGGGAGCGCAGAGCGGTCCGTAGCTGGGGGCGCTGATTGACAAGGACGAATCCGCAATGGAATTTCTGGCTCGCGCCAGACTAGGGTTGCCGGGTTTCTCAAGGCAAGCTTTGTACCGCAGCGCATCTTTCGAACAGGATCGGCAGGATGGGACGGCTGACCACGCATGTGCTCGACACGATGAAGGGCGGGCCTGCTGCCGGCGTGGCGGTGACGCTGCATCGGTTGCATCCCGATGGCCGACGCGAAGCTCTGATAGAATGCGTCACCAACGCCGATGGCAGGACCGACCGGCCAATGCTGGCGGGCGACGGCGTTCAGCCCGGCGTCTATGAACTCGGCTTCGCCATCGGCGCTTATTTCCGCGCCTCCGGCGCAGCCCTGCCCGAGCCCGCCTTCCTCGACATCGTGCCGCTGCGCTTTGGCGTCGCCGATGCGGATGGGCATTATCATGTCCCGCTCCTCGCCTCGCCCTGGAGCTATTCGACCTATCGCGGCAGCTGAGACCGATGACCGACACCGCCTATCCTCGCGATCTCGCCGGCTATGGCCGCAACCCGCCGCATCCGCACTGGCCGGGCGACGCCCGCATCGCCGTGCAATTCGTGATCAATTACGAGGAGGGCGGCGAGAACAACATCCTGCATGGCGACGCCGCCTCCGAGGCGTTCCTGTCGGAGATCGTCGGCGCCGCGCCTTGGCCTGGCCAGCGCCACATGAACATGGAGTCGATCTACGAATACGGCTCGCGCGCCGGCTATTGGCGGCTCTGGCGGCTGTTCACCGAGCGCGCCATGCCGGTCACCGTCTTCGCGGTGGCGAGCGCGCTGCAGCGCTACCCCGAAATCGTCGGCTCGATGCAGGAAGCCGGTTGGGAGATCGCCACCCACGGGCTGAAATGGATCGACTACCGCGACATGCCGGCGGCGCAGGAGCGCGCCGAGATCGACGAGGCGGTGCGCATCCAGACGGAGCTTTCGGGCGAGCGGCCGCTCGGCTTCTACCAGGGCCGCTGTTCCGAGAACACGACGCGGCTGATGATGGAGGAAGGCGGCTTTCTTTACACGGCCGACAGCTATGCCGACGAGCTGCCCTATTGGCTGGAGGGGCCGCACGGCCCGCAGCTCGCCGTGCCCTACACGCTCGACGCCAACGATATGCGCTTCGCCACCCCCCAGGGCTTCAACAGCGGCGACCAGTTCTTCGCCTATCTGAAGGACTCGTTCGACACGCTCTATGCCGAGGGGGCGCAAGCGCCCAAAATGATGTCGATCGGTCTGCATTGCCGTCTGGTCGGGCGGCCGGGGCGCGCGGCGGCGCTGGCGCGCTTCCTCGACTATATCGGCCAACATGCGCATGTCTGGGTGGCGACCCGCCTCGACATCGCCCGGCACTGGATCCGCCAGCATCCTCCGGAAGGGGGCTATCGGCCCTCGCGCCTGCCGCGCGGCCTGTTCCTCGAACGCTTCGGTCGCATCTGGGAGAACGCGCCCTGGATCGCCGCCGCGACTTTCGACGCAGGCCTCGGGCCCGAGCTCGACACGGCCGACGGTCTGCATGCGGCGATGGTGAGGATCATGCGCGCCGCCAGCCTCGAGCAGAAGACCGCCCTGCTGCGCGGCCACCCCGATCTCGCCGGCAAGCTCGCCGCAGCGGGCGAGCTCACGGCTGAATCGACCGACGAGCAGGCCTCCGCCGGGCTCGACCGTCTGACCGGCGAGGAGCGCGCCCGCTTCACCGCGCTGAACGAGGCCTACAGGGCGCGTTTCGGCATCCCCTTCATCATTGCGGTGAAGGGGCTGAGCAAGGTCGAGATCGTCTCGGCTTTCGAGGCCCGGCTGCAGAACACCGCGGAGGTCGAATTCGAGACTGCGCTGGCGCAGGTCGAGAAGATCGCCTTGCTGCGGCTGCGGGAACTCATGGCGAAATAGCGATCCGTTCGCTCAGAGCCCGCTCACCAGATGCCCGCCGTCGACGGTGAGGACCGAGCCGGTCATGAAGCGCGACGCGTCCGAGCACAGCAGCAGGAACGGCCCGTCGAGATCGTCGAGCGTCGCGGCGCGCCGCATCGGGATGCGCTTGATCAACGCCTGGCCCTGTTCGGTCTCGAAGAAGTCGCGATTGAGGTCGGTGACGACATAGCCCGGCGCCAGCGCATTGACCCGGATCCTGTGCCGCGCCCATTCCAGCGCCAGCGCCTTGGTCAACTGCACCAGCCCCGCCTTCGCCGCTGCATAGGGCGCGACGGAAGCCGCGACGCGCTCGCCCAGGATCGAGGCGATGTTGATGATCGCACCGCCCGTCTCCTGCCGCGCCATCAGCCGCGCGGCCGCCTGCGCAGCGAAGAAGCAGCCTTTCAGATTGACGTCGAGATGCGCGTCCCACTGCGCCTCGGTGATGTCCATGGCGCGCTCGGGCTCGGCGATGCCGGCATTATTGACGAGCACGTCGAGACCGCCGAGTTCCTCGCATGCCTCGTTCAGCCCCGCCTCGATGGCGCCGACGGAGCCGACGTCGAGTGCGAGCGGAATCACCGTTCCCGGCTCATGGGCGCAATCCAGCGCCAGTTGCTGCAACCGATCGAGGCGACGCGCCGTCGCCACCACCTGCGCCCCGCGCCACGCCAGCAGCCGCACGAAATGCGCGCCCAGCCCCGAGGAGGCGCCGGTCACGAGAACGCGCTTGCCCTTGATATCCTCGATCATTTTTTCGACCCCGCTCCGCTTTGGTCGCAGCGGACACCCTCGGACCCGGCCGGTCAATCGCCAAGCTGCTTCCACCCCTTAACCCCTCATCTGCGAGGAGCTGCGTCAGCGGCGTCTCGAAGGATGGTCCAGCTGTCACCGGAGCCTTCTGGAGCATCCTTAGAGACGGCCCTTTCGGGCCTCCTCAGGATGAGGGCTGGTGGGGCAGGATCAGGAAACCCGCTACCTTGTCGACAAAAGCAGCTCAGGCACGATCTCTCCCACCCGCCCGAGATCGGCGACGAAGCGAGCCATTTCGCGCTGCTTCGCTTCGGGATCCGGCAGG
The DNA here is from genome assembly GCA_046292405.1 of Allobosea sp. GTDB lineage: Bacteria > Pseudomonadota > Alphaproteobacteria > Rhizobiales > Beijerinckiaceae > Allobosea. The sequence continues at coordinate 3,153 of JBKBRD010000097.1, forward strand.
CGCAGCAGATAGGACGGATGGACGGTGGCGAGCAGGCGCGTGCCGTCGTCGAGCGCGAGATCGCGCTCGCGCATCGCCATCAGCGAGCCGGAATGGCCGGTCAGCGCATGCAGCGCCGTCGCCCCCAGCGCCACCACCAGCTGCGGCCGTACGAATTCGCGCTCGAGTCCGAGCCAGAAACGGCAGGCCTTCACCTCCCCGGCATTGGGCTTCTGGTGGATGCGGCGCTTGCCGCGCAGCTGGAATTTGAAATGCTTCACCGCATTGGTGACATAGGCGCGGCTGCGCGCGAGCCCCGCCTGCGCCATCGCCCGGTCAAAGAGCTGTCCGGCCGGGCCGACGAACGGCTTGCCCGCGAGATCCTCCTGATCGCCCGGCTGCTCGCCGACGAACATCACCGGCGCCGAAAGCGGCCCTTCGCCGAACACCGTCTGCGTCGCGTGACAATAGAGCTCGCAGCGTGTGCAGACACGGGCGGCGGCGGCGGCCTCCGGCCAGCTCGACACCGGCGCCTCGCCACGCTGGCGGGCCTGGCTCGCCTCGTCCGGCCGCTCCTTGCCGGCCTGGCGCACATGCCGCTCCGGCGGCTGGGTCGGCGCCGTCATCACCATCTCCTGCGAACGGCGGGCAGCTCCCGCGATCAGAGGCGCAATCAGCGAAGCCTCGGGCAAATTCCGCCAATATTTCATCGGCATCTCGGCCTTCATCGCCTTCACCTTGAGACGCGCCGGATTGAAGATGTTGGCGTAATAGGTCCGCCAATACGCCTCCATCGCATCTTCGCTGGGCGCTTGCGCCTGGCTGGCTCCCGCGAGCAGATGAAGTTGCGCGCCATCCCAGTGCAGCGAACGCCAGGGCGTCAGGATCGACCAGCGCATCGCCGAGAAGCGCTTGACGAAGAAGGACGAAACCCGCTCGACGATGAAATGCTCGGGCTCGAACCAGGCGATATAGGCTTCGCCTCCGTCTTCATCGGCGATCTCGCGGAAGCGCACGAAGGCGGTCATCTTGTGCATGTCGCGCCGGACGCTGCGCGCCATCGCCTCGGCCTTGTGCACATCCGGGTCGGTGGCGAGCTTGAGCAGATGCGGCTCGTCTTGCAGGCGCAGCAGCAGCCTATAGAGCAGGCCGAAGCGCTCGGGATCGCTGTGGCAGATCACCTGCTCGGCCAGAGCGGGAAAGGCGGCCGGCACGCGCAGCGTCGTCGCCGGCTCGCTCGCGGGCGCCGACGCGGCCCCGCCAAACAGATCCTCGGCTTCTGACCCGACCTGCCAGAGCACATCGGCGGCGGCGACGCCCTGCCCCGCCAGCAGACGCGCCTGCGCCCGCCAGCCGGCGTAATCCGCCTCATGCGCCAGCTGCGCGACCGGCATCAGAACAGGGCCAGCTGCTGCGGCTTCGGGCTGAGAAGCTGGCGCAGCCGCTCGCTGTCCAGCGCCGCGCCGGGCCGCCAATCCTCGGTCACGATGAAATTGCGCAGCGTCGAAAGCGAGCGCGCGAGCTTGCCGACATCCTCCAGCCGCAGCCGCTTGAAGCGGCGCATGTCGAGGATGCGCTTGACGCTGCGCGGCCCCAGCCCCGGCACCCGCAGCAGGCTTTCGCGATCGGCGCGGTTGACGTCGAGCGGGAAGCGGTCGCGATGGCGCAGCGCCCAGGCGAGCTTCGGGTCGATGCTGAGATCGAGCATGTCGCCGGAGCGCTGGTCCAGGATCTCGCCGACCTCGAACCCATAGAAACGCGTCAACCAATCGGCCTGGTACAGCCTGTGCTCGCGCACCAGAGGCGGCTCGGCCAGCGGCAATTGGCTCGACGAGTCCGGGATCGGGCTGAAGGCGGAGTAATAGACGCGCTTCAGGCCGAAAGAGCCATAGAGCTGGGCGCTGCGCCCGAGAATGGCGGCGTCGCTCGCGCCATCGGCGCCGACGATCATCTGCGTGCTCTGCCCCGCGGGCGAGAAGGACGGCGCCTTGCGCGTCTTGGCGCGCTCGGCCTTGCTCTCCTCGATCTTCAGCTTGAGCCCGCCCATCGCGGCGCTGATGTCGCGCGGCTGCTTTTCCGGGGCGAAGCTTTTGAGAGAGGCTTCGCTCGGCAGCTCGATGTTCACCGACACGCGATCGGCGAACAGCCCGGCCTGCGCGACCAGATCCGGGCTGGCGCTCGGAATCAGCTTCAGATGGATGTAGCCGCGAAAGCCATGCTGGACGCGCAGGGTTTCGGCGACGCGCACCAGCTCGGCCATGGTGTAATCGGGCGAGCGGATGATGCCGGAGGAGAGGAACAGCCCCTCGATATAGTTGCGCTTGTAGAAATTCAGCGTCAGCGCCACGACCTCCTCGACCGAGAAACGGGCGCGCTGCACATTGCTCGATGAGCGGTTGATGCAAAAGACGCAGTCATAGGTGCAGAAATTCGTCAGCAGGATCTTGAGCAGCGAAATGCAGCGTCCATCCGGCGCGTAAGAGTGGCAGATGCCCGAGCCCGTGGTCGAGCCCAGCCCCTTGCCGCCGAGGGAATCGCGCTTGGTCGTGCTGCTGGAGGCACAGGACGCATCATATTTTGCTGCGTCGCTGAGAATTTCCAGCTTCTGCATCACCGACAGTTGAGCCAAAACAAACGCTCCTTTGTTCAGTATTTGTTCTAACACCGCGCATCCTGTCAGGGAAGTGGCGCAATCGGGACGTTTCGTCGCAAGGGCTGCGCTGACCGGCGGTTGCGGAACCCCCCGGCCCGGCTGGCGTTGACCCGGCAGGTATCGAGGGGAAAACCGCCATGTTCAGAATCCTGCTCCTGATCGCGCTGATCGCGGTCGGATACGACGCCGTCGTCCATCAGGGCGCCTATACGCGCGGCATGTGGGCCAATGTCGTCGGGCTGACCGATTCGGCCGTGTCGAGCGCCCGCGATCTGACTGCGCCCAGGCGTGAAGAGCCCGCCGCTCGCCTCAACTGACCCAGAAGAGACAGGCTGAGCGGCCGATTGCGGCTGGACAGGATGCGGCGTTGCCTCGACAGTCGCGAGCGACACAGCCGGGGAAGCCACGCCTTGATCGATCCAGACGCAGCCGCCTTGCGCCCGCAGACCGCGGGGCGCGAGCCGGGCCATAAAGAGCAGGTCGAGCGCCTGAAGGAGGAAATCCTCCGCAAGCTCACCTATTCGCTCGGCAAGAATTCGTCCGTGGCGCAGCCGCATGACTGGCTGACAGCCGCGATATTGGCGGTTCGCGACCACGTCATCGATGTCTGGCACCGCTCGACGCGCGAGAGCTACGCGACGGGGCGCAAGCGCGTCTATTACCTTTCGCTGGAATTCCTGATCGGGCGCTCGCTCGCCGACGCGCTCAACAATCTCGGCCTGACAGGCGTCGTCGCCCAGGCAATGGCCGATCTCGGCGTCGATCTGGCGGCGATCGAGATGATCGAGCCCGACGCCGCGCTCGGCAATGGCGGCCTTGGGCGGCTCGCCGCCTGTTACCTTGAGGCGATGGCGAGCACCGGCGTTCCGGCGCTGGGCTATGGGATCCGCTACGATCACGGCCTGTTCAAGCAGCGCATCGACCAGGGCAAGCAGGTCGAGGTGCCGGAAGACTGGCTGTCATTCCGCAATCCCTGGGAGTTCGAGCGGCGCGAGAGCGCCTATCAGATCGGTTTCGGCGGCGCCGTCAGCGGCACCGACCGACCGGGCGAAAGCGTCTGGACGCCGGAGGAAACCGTCTTCGCCGTCGCCTATGACACGCCGGTGATCGGCTGGCGCGGCAAGGACGCCACGACCCTGCGGCTGTGGCGTGCGCGCGCGATGCACCCGCTGTCGCTGGACGCCTTCAACAAGGGCGATCTGGTCGGGGCCGTGGCCGAGCGCAACCGCGCCGAGGCGATCTCGAAAGTGCTGTATCCGAACGATTCCACGCCGATCGGCCAGGAATTGCGGCTGCGCCAGGAGTTCTTCTTCACCTCGGCCTCGCTGCAGGATCTGGTGCGGCGCCATTACCGCCAGTTCGGCACGCTCGAAAACCTGCCTGACAAGGTGGCGATCCAGCTCAATGACACCCACCCCGCCCTGGCCGTCGCCGAGCTGATGCGCATCCTGATGGACGAGCGCGGCAAGCCCTGGGAGCAGGCCTGGGCGATCACCAACGCCACCATCTCGTACACGAACCACACCTTGCTGCCCGAGGCGCTGGAGACCTGGCCGGTGGGGCTGATGGAGCGGCTGCTGCCGCGCCACATGCAGATCATCTTCGGGATCAACGCCCGCTTCCTCGACAGCGTCCGCCGCAATGCCGGCGGCGACAGCGTCGATCTGGCCAGCGTCTCGCTGATCGACGAGCATCATGGCCGGCGTGTGCGCATGGCTCACCTCGCCTTCGTCGGCTCGCATACTGTCAACGGCGTCTCGGCCCTGCATTCCAACTTGATGCGCCAGACCGTCTTTGCCCCGCTGCATCGGCTGTTTCCCGAGCGCATCACCAATGTCACCAACGGCATTACGCCGCGTCGCTGGTTGCTCGGCGCCAATCCCGGGCTGACGCGCGTGCTGAAGGATGTCTGCGGCCCGGGCGTCGCCGACGACATCACGCAGATCGAAGCGCTGGCCGCCCATGCCGAGGACGGCGCCCTGCACCAGCGCCTGCACGCGGTGCGCCACGCCAACAAGTTGCGCCTGGCCGAGATGGTCAAGCGCGACACCGGCGTCGTCATCGACCCGCGGGCCATGTTCGACGTGCAGATCAAGCGCATCCACGAATACAAGCGCCAGCTGCTCAACATCCTCGAGACGATCGCGCTCTATGACGCGATCCGCACCGCCCCCTATCGCGACTGGGCCCCGCGGGTGAAGATCTTCGCCGGCAAAGCCGCCTCGAACTACGGCGCCGCCAAATCGATCATCAACCTCATCAACGACGTCGCCAATGTCGTGAACAACGACATCACCACCCGCGACCGGCTGAAGGTGGTGTTCCTGCCGAATTACAATGTCAGCGCCGCCGAGATCATCATTCCCGCGGCCGATCTCTCCGAGCAGATCTCGACGGCGGGCATGGAGGCGTCCGGCACCGGCAATATGAAATTCGCGCTCAATGGCGCGCTGACCATCGGCACGCTGGACGGCGCCAATATCGAGATCAAGGAGCGGGTCGGCGACGGCAATATCGTCATTTTCGGGATGACGGCGAGCCAGGTCGAGGACGCCAAGCGAGACCCGCGCCCGACGGCGGATGTGATCGCCCATACCGATCACCTGTCCGATGTGCTCGATGCGGTGGCCGGCGGAGCCTATTCGCCCGGCGATCGCGATCGCTACCGCGATCTCGTCGCGGGGCTGCGCGCCAATGACTGGTTCATGGTGCTGAACGACTTCAACAGCTACCGCCAGGCGCAAATGCGGATCGACGGGCTTTGGGCCGACCAGCCGCAGTGGTGGCGCATGTCGATCGCCAACACCGCCCATTGCGGCTGGTTCAGCGCCGACCGCGCCATCCGCGAATATGCCGACCGGATCTGGCGCGCCGGTCCCGGCTTCGCGCCGAAGGGCTGAGGCGTTTGGACCGGCCGGGACGGATCAGGCCCTGCCCCCTCCCCGCACGGATGGGGGCGACCGTCACGCCGGACGGCGTCGCCTTTGCGGTCTTCTCGCGCCATGGCGAGCGCGTCGAATTGTGCCTGTTCGACGCAGAGGGCGCGCATGAGACCGTGCGCATGGCGCTGCCGGGCCGCAGCGGCGACATTCATCATGGCTATCTGCCCGGCGCAGGGCCTGGGCTGCGCTATGGGCTTCGGGTCCACGGGCCCTGGCAGCCGGAGATCGGCCACCGCTTCGACGCCGAGAAGCTGCTGGTCGACCCCTATGCGCGGCTGATCGACCGCCCTTATCGCTGGAACCCCGGCCTCGCCCGCCATGGCGTCGACAGCGCGGCCCTGGTCCCGCGCAGCCTGGTGACGCACGACGCCGCGGCCCCGGTCGCGCCCGGCGGCGGGGCTGCGCCAGCCCTGGTTTACGAACTGGCGGTCAAATCCTTCGGCATGCGCCATCCCGGCGTGCCCGAGGCGCTGCGCGGCACGCTGGCCGGCCTGCAGCAGCCCGATGTGATAGCTCATCTGCAGCGGCTCGGCGTCAGCCATGTCGAGCTGATGCCGATTGCCGCCTGGATGGACGAGCGCCATCTGCCGCCGCTCGGCCTCGCCAACGCCTGGGGCTACAACCCCGTGAATGTCTTCGCGCTCGATCCGCGCCTCGCGCCCGGCGGAGAGGCGGAGCTGCGCGGCCTCTGCGCGGCCTATGCCGCCGCCGGCATCGGCGTGATCCTCGACATCGTGCTCAACCACACGGCCGAAAGCGACGAGGCCGGCGCCACGATCTGCCTGCGCGGCTTCGACAACGCCGTCTATTACCGGCACGCCAGCGAGGATCCCGGCCGGCTGGTCAACGACACCGGCTGCGGCCACACGCTCGCGCTCGACCGCGCCCCGGTGATGCGCATGGCGATGGATTCGCTGCGCCACTGGCGCAGCTGCGGCGTCGCCGGTTTCCGCTTCGATCTGGGCACCGTGATGGGCCGCACCGCGAGCGGCTTCAGCCAGGATGCGCCCCTGCTCGGCGCGCTGCTGCAGGACCCCGCGCTCGCCGGCGCGATCCTTGTTGCGGACCCAGGGGATATCGGACCCGGCGGCTACCAGCTCGGCGAGTTTCCGGCGGGATTCGCCGAATGGAACGGGCGCTACCGCGACGATGTCCGCCGCTTCTGGCGCGGCGATCCCGGCATGGCGGGGGCGCTGGCGACACGGCTTTCGGGCTCGGCCGACCTGTTTGCACGGCGCCATCGCGGGCCGCAGGCGAGCGTCAATTTCATCGCGGCCCATGACGG
>JBKBRD010000098.1:0-8482 GCA_046292405.1 Allobosea sp.
TAATTGATGAAGCCGAGGACGATGAAGCCTTGCGCCTCGTATTGACCGCGCAATTCGCCGCCGAGCGCGCCGCCCAGCACGCGGCGCAGATGCGCGCGATCCTTGAACAGGAACGGCAGATCCAGGATCTGTCCGCCCGGCGCCCAGCTCGACAAGGCCGAGGTTGTCGACAGCGAGGCCTGCACCGAACCCAGGCGCATGCCCTCCGCCACCTCCTACTCCCCGCCCAGCGCAGCATTGGCGACGATGCGGAGATCGAAACGACCTGGCGCGCTCTTGTCGAGAAGCTCGCCCATGCGCCGCCAGATCAAGGTCTCGGGCTTGTCCTCGCCCAGCAGGGACGCGACCGTCATGCGCCGCGCCGCCGCCATGCCCGGCTTGGCGCGCAAGAGAGCCGGCGCAGCGATCAGGCCAGCAACAAACCGGCGGCGACTGGTCATGGCGAAAAATCCCGAACCAAGGCGATTGCGCGCGTTCGCAGGCGGACTGCCCAGCCTAACATGCCGTAACGGCATGCGCCACTAAGATATGTCGTGCGGCAAGGCAAGGCCGGTCTCCGATGGACGCGCGTCCAGTCGGCACGGAGATAGCTTCTATCGTTCTGATTGCAACAATTTTCGCAACTAGCCTGCGGCGTGCATCGATCGCGGCGACCGCACGCGTCAGCGCGCTCTCAGCCCGATGATATAGGCGATGACATCGTCCATTTCGGCCGGGGACAGCTGGTAGCGCGGCATGTCGCCATGGGGCGTCTGCAGAAAGGCGCGCAGCGCCAGGCTCGTGGTCGAGGCCATGTCGGCGATGGCGCCGAAATCCGGCGGAGATCTGGGTTCGCTGCGCTCCGCCCGGTCGATGCGGTGGCATTGCACGCATAGCGCCGAGGCGACGGCCTTGCCGGCGCGGGCGTCGCCCGGGGTTTGCGCCAGCGCGGGGGTGGCCGCGATCACGGTCAGGAGCAGCGCTGTCACGCGGCGGCTTGCATAAGGCATGGCCTTGTCTCCTCGAGCTTTGCGGGGCGGCTCACGGTCTGCGGCGTGGTTCGCTCACGGCGCCCGCGCCGGCTTCCATTTGCGCGAGATGCGGCGGATATAGGCGACCAGCCCGTCGGTCTCGTTCTCGAGCAGGCGGAACTCGGGCATGCCGGGGTGGCGCACGACGGTGCCGTCGATGAGGACAGAGGCCGGGTTGCCGTCCTTGTAGCGTTCGGCGATCAGGGGAAAGCGCGGCGCCTTCGGGTTCGGACTGCGGCCCGTCTTGCCGATGGCGTGGCAGGCGCTGCAATACTGCTTGGCGACGCCCTCGCCGATGCGCGCGCTCTCGCGGTTCTCAGGCCTTTGCGCATCCGCCGGCATGGCGACCGCCAGGGCCGAGCCCGAGAGCCAGCTCAGCGCAACCAGGGCCGCCGCGCCGCCGCGTGAAGCCAGCCGGCGCCGATGGTTTCCGTTCAATTCACTGGCGGGCATCTTGCGTCCTGCTGATCGGGGCGGCGTGCGCTCCCGGTGGGAGCGCGAGATTCGTCACCCTGCCAGCATGTGACGCCGGTCGCCGGCAAACATTGAGCCTGATCAAGTCGCGGATGCGTAAACCGGACCGCGCTCAGAGCGGCTTGCCGATCCATTTGGAGATGACGCCGACAATGCCTTCGCGGAACAGCAGCACGCAGACGACGAAGATGACGCCCTGGACGACGAGCACCCAGGAGCCGAGGCCGGCGAGATAGTTTTGCATGGAGACGATGACGAGCGCGCCGATGATCGGCCCGAACACGGTGCCCAGCCCGCCGACCAGCGTCATCAGCACCACTTCGCCCGACATCGACCAGTGCACGTCGGTCAGCGACGCCAATTGGAAGACGATCGCCTTGGTCGAGCCGGCGAGCCCGGCGAGCGCCGCCGAGAGCACGAAGACGGCGAGCTTGTACTGGTTGGCGCGGTAGCCGAGCGAGATCGCGCGCGGCTCGTTGTCGCGGATCGCCTTGCAGACCTGGCCGAAGGGCGAGTGGATGATCCGGTAGATCAGCAGCAGCCCGCCCATGAAGATGGCGGCGACGACGAAATAGAGCGCCCGGTCGTCGGCGAGATCGAGCATGCCCAGCAGCTTGCCGCGCGGGACGGCCTGGATGCCGTCCTCGCCACCGGTGAACTTCGGCGTCTGCAGCGAAAAGAAGAACACCATCTGCGACAAGGCGAGCGTGATCATCGCGAAATAGATGCCCTGCCTGCGGATCGCCAGAGCGCCGAAGACGAAGCCGAGCAGGCCTGCCACCAGCGTGCCCGCGATGATGGCGAGCGCCGGATCAAGCCCCCAGATCTTGGCCGTGTAAGCGCAGACATAGCTCGCCATGCCGAAATAGGCGGCGTGCCCGAATGACAGCAGACCGCCATAGCCAAGCAGCAGGTTGAAGGCGAGCGCGAACAGCGCGAAGCACAGCACCTTCATGACGAAGACGGGGTAGAGCACGAAGGGCGCGACCAGCAGGGCCAGCGCGATGCCGATCAGGATCGCCTTGTGCAGACGCTCCGTGCTGCGATTGGTCTGCGACAGCGCCAGCGCGCCGGCGGGCGCCTCGACGGAAAGATCGGCCATGGTCACATCCTCGCCGGGTTGATTGCAGTGCCCATCATGTCGCCCGCCCGAACAGACCCTGCGGCTTCACCAGCAGCACCAGCACCATGATGATGAAGATGACGGTGGCCGAGGCCTCGGGATAGAAGACCTTGGTCAACCCCTCGATCAGCCCCAGCCCGAAGCCGGTGATGATCGAACCCAGGATCGAGCCCATGCCGCCGATCACCACCACGGCGAAGACGACGATGATGAGGTCGGCGCCCATATTGGGATTGACGGAATAGATCGGCGCGGCGAGCACGCCGGCGAACGCCGCCAGCGCGACGCCGAAGCCATAGGTGAGCGTCACCATCAGCGGCACGTTGATGCCGAAGGCCTGGGTCAGGGTCGGGTTTTCGGTGGCGGCGCGCAGATAGGCGCCGAGCCGCGTCTTCTCGATGAGGAACCAGGTGGCGAGGCAGACGGCCAGCGAGGCCACGACGACCCAGGCGCGGTAATTGGGCAGGAACATGAAACCGAGATTCTGACCGCCCCTGAGCTCGGCGGGGATCTGGTAGGCCAGGCCCGAGGAGCCGTAGCCGTTGCGAAACAGCCCCTGGATGATCAGCGCCAGACCGAAGGTCAGCAGCAGGCCGTAGAGATGGTCGACATGGGCGATGCGCTTGATCAGCAGGCGCTCGATGGCGACGCCGGTGACGCCGACGATCAGCGGGGCCAGCAGGAGCGCCGCCCAGTAATTGATGCCGAGATAGTTCAGGCACATCCAGGCGACGAAGGCGCCCATCATGTATTGGGCGCCATGGGTGAAGTTGATGATGTTGAGCAGCCCGAAGATCACGGCGAGGCCGAGGCTCAGGATCGCGTAGAACGAGCCGTTGATCAGCCCGAGCAGAACCTGGCCGAACAGCGCCTGGGGAGGAATTCCGAGAAGCTCGAACATGCGTCTCTCAGCTCGAATGCGGTTGCGGCTGGCCCCCCTCGCCAGGCGAAGGGGGCCGATGCCTGGATGTCACTTCTTGACGAGGGAGCATTCGCTTTCGGAGAGCGGGCGGAACGCCTGCTCGGCCGGCAGAACGGCGACCTGCTTGTAGTAATCCCATTTGCCCTTCGATTCCGCCGGCTTCTTGACCTCGTAGAGATACATCGGATGCATCTTGCGGCCATCGACGCGGATCGTGCCCTTGCCGAACAGCGGATCGTCCGTCGGCATCTCCTTCATCTTGGCCATGACGGCGGTCGGATCCTTGGATTTCAGCTCGGCCACGGCCTTGAGATAATGCAGCACCGCGCCATAGACGCCGGCCTGCACCATCGACGGCATGTTGCCGTTATGCGCCTTGGCAAAGCGCTGCGACCAGGCGCGCGTGCCCTCGTCGCGATCCCAGTAGAAGGATTCCGTCAGCACCAGGCCCTGCGCCGTCTGCAGGCCGAGCGCGTGGACGTCGGTGACGAAGACGAGAAGCCCGGCGAGCTTCTGCCCGCCCTGGGTGATGCCGAACTCGCCGGCCTGCTTGATCGAGTTGATGGTGTCGCCGCCGGCATTGGCGAGGCCGATCACCTTGGCCTTGGAAGCCTGCGCCTGCAGCAGGAAGGACGAGAAATCCGTGCCCGGGAACGGGGTGCGCACGGCGCCCAGCACCTTGCCGCCATTCTTGGTGACGATGGCGGAGGTGTCGCGCTCCAGCGCATGGCCGAATGCGTAGTCGGCGGTGAGGAAGAACCAGCTGTCGCCGCCCGCCTTGACCATTGCGCCGCCGGTGCCGTTGGCGAGCGCATAGGTGTCGTAGGTCCAATGGACGGTGTTGGGCGAGCAGGCCTTGCCGGTCAGATCCGAGGTGGCGGCGCCGGAATTGAGGAAGACCTTGTTCTTGTCCTTGGTGATCTGGTTGATCGCCAGCGCCACCGAAGAGGTCGGCACGTCGGCGATGACGTCGACGCCATCCTGATCATACCACTGCCTGGCGATGTTGGAGCCGACATCGGGCTTGTTCTGGTGGTCGGCGGAGACGATCTCGACCTTCAGCCCCTTGTCGGCGGCCTTGAAATCCTCGACGGCGAGGCGCGCGGCCACGGCCGAGCCCTCGCCGGTCAGGTCGGCGTAGAGGCCGGAGCGGTCGTTCATCACGCCGATCTTGATGGCGATCTGCTGCGCCAGCACGGGCGAGGAGATCAGGGCCGCGAAGGCGGTGGTGGCAAGCAGGCTCTTGAACTTCATGATGTTTCTCTCCCGTGAGATGACTGTCGTTCCCGACATGGTTTCTTGTTGAGGGGCGGGTTGTCAGACCCCCAGATAGCCGTGCAGCTTGTCGATGTTGCGGTCGAGCTCGGCATTGGGGATCATGTCGATCACCCTGCCCTGCTCGACGACATAATGCCGGTCCGCGACCGTGGCGGCGAAGCGGAAATTCTGTTCGACGAGGACGATGGTGAAGCCCTCGCGCTTCAGCCGCGCGATGGTCGCGCCGATCTGCTCGATGATGACCGGCGCCAGCCCCTCGGTCGGCTCGTCCAGCAGCAGCAGGCGGGCGCCGGTGCGCAGGATGCGCGCGAAGGCCAGCATCTGCTGCTCGCCGCCCGAGAGCTTTGTGCCCTGGCTCTTCAGCCGTTCCTTGATGTTCGGGAAGAGCGTGAAGATCTGGTCGAGCGTCAGACCGCCGGGCTTGACCTGCGGCGGCAGCAGCAGATTCTCCTCGACGCTGAGGCTGGAATAGATCCCGCGCTCCTCCGGCACATAGCCGATGCCGAGCCGGGCGATGGCGCGCGACGGCAGCCCGATCGTCTCATGCCCGTCGAAGACGACCGAGCCCTTGCGCTTGGCCATGACGCCCATGATCGACTTGAGCGTCGTCGTCTTGCCGGCGCCATTGCGGCCGAGCAGCGTCACCACCTCGCCCGGCGCCACGTCGAAATCGATGCCGTGCAGCACGTGGGATTCGCCATACCAGGCCTCGAGCCCGCGCAGCTTCAGCAGCGGCGCGACCGAAGCCGCGGGCGCGGCGCCAGCCGCCGGTTCAGTGAGCATGGCCGCCTCCGGACCCGATATAGGCTTCGATCACGCGCGGATCCTTGGACACGCTGGCATAGTCGCCCTCGGCCAACACCTGTCCGCGCGCCAGCACGGTGATGCGGTCCGACAGCGAAGCCACCACCGACAGATTATGCTCGACCATCAGAATGGTGCGATTGGCGGCGACCTTGCGGATCAGCGCCTCGATGCGGTCGACATCCTCGCGGCCCATGCCGGCCATGGGTTCGTCGAGCAGCATCATTTCGGGGTCGAGCGCCAAGGTCGTCGCGATTTCGAGCGCTCGCTTGCGTCCATAGGACAATTCCACCGCCGGGAGAGCCGCGAAAGAGGCAAGGCCGACCGCTTCGAGCAGCCGCATCGCCTCATCGTCCAAGGGCTTCAGCACATCCTCCGAGCGCCAGAAATCGAAGGAATCGCCACGCTTGCGCTGCAGGGCGATGCGGACATTGGTGAGCACGGTCAGCTGCGGAAAAACCGCCGAAATCTGGAAGGACCGGACTAGGCCGAGCCGCGCGATCTCCGCCGGCTTCTCGCGCGTAATATCGCGGCCGTTATAGACGATCGCGCCGCGCGTCGGAGACAAGAACTTGGTCAATAGATTGAAACAGGTGGTCTTGCCGGCGCCGTTCGGCCCGATCAGCGCATGAATAGTGCCACGCTTGACCGCCAGATCCACGCCATTGACGGCGGTAAATCCGCCGAATTCCTTGGTCAATCCGGAGGTTGACAGAATGACGTCGTCAACGGCCATCAAATCAGCCTCGTCCCATTATTTGTCGTTGTTGTTTTTGTGCGTTCCCTGGCTCGGATGCTGCACTGGCCCCCACAACAGTGTCAACTGCCTATGCAGCCCACGCAGAGCTCAGGCCGTCTTGGCGATCCCGCACGGGGCAATCGGCGCGCCCCTTCGAAAAGACATGATCGGCCTGTTGAAACCCAGCCAGCCGCAGCTCGCGCGGCCGACAGCTTTGGGATTACTGCATGCTCGCTTCGCATCGTCGCACCTTTCTGCAGCGCGCCGCGCTCGGCCTGGCAGGCGTGGCCTCAGCCCCGGTTCTGGCGCTGGCGCAGGCCGACAGCTGGTTCGACATCGCCGCCGATGACGGCAAGCCGGTGAGCAATTCGCGTCTGCCCGTGGAACTCACCAGCGAAATCGAAACGCTGCCCGGCGTCATCTGGGCGGGATCGAGCAGCAAGGCCGTCACGCTGTTCGAGTTCTACGACTTTAATTGCCCCTATTGCCGCGTCGCCTCCGGAGATCTGCACACGCTGATGGCGGCGCATCCGGAGTTGCGCATCGGCCTGGTCAACAACGCGATCCTGTCGCCCGGTTCGGTCCAGGCGGCGCGGATCGAGGCGGCCTTGCTCGTATTGAAGGGGCCGGAGGCGGCCTATGACTTTCACCGCCGCCTCTTCGCCATGCCCGGCCGCGCCGATGGCGCGCGCGCACTCAAGCTGGGCGAAGGCCTCGGCGTCGCCCGCGCCGAGCTGGAAGCGGTCGCCGACAGCGAGCGGATCGGCAAGATGGTCTCGGCCCAGCGCAACCTCGCCGCCAATCTCGGCCTTGCAGCGACGCCCTCCTTCGTGGCGGGCGGCGCAGGCCTGCTGGGGTATCCCGGACCCAAATCGCTGGCGCGGATCGTGACGGCGCTGGACGAGTGTGGCGAAGTCGTCTGCCGGCCGTGAACGCTCGCCTTCCATGAGCGAATGGAATGGGCCGCCCAAGCGCTTGTGGCGAGACAGAATCATCTCTCGCCGCTAGGAACGGGTTCGAGGGCTGCCGACAGGCCGCCCGTCCCCCTTTGACGCGATCGGCGCAGGCTTCAGCGGCGCCGCGCGGGCTGAGCGCAACAGGAGCGGTTCATGAGCGTCGCCAACGGCCGGGCCCTGCTCGCCACCCCCGGCCCGACCAATATCCCCGACCGCGTGCTGCAGGCGATGATGCGCCCGGCCGAGGACCTCAACACCCGCACCATCGTCTCGCTGACGGACAGCATCCTGGCCGATCTCGCCAGCATCTTCCGGACCGAAGGCAAGACCTTCCTCTACGCCGCGAACGGCCATGGCGGCTGGGAGGCGGCGGTCTCCAACGTGTTGTCGCGCGGCGACAAGATCCTGGTCCTGGCCAGCGGGCGCTTCGCCATCGGCTGGGGCGAGATGGCCGGTTTCATGGGGGCCGATGTCGAGATCCTCGAAGGCTCCTGGCGGGCGAGCGTCGATCCGCGCGCCGTCGAGGAGCGGCTGCGGCGCGACGTCAGACACGAGATCAAGGCCGTGCTGATGGTGCAGATCGACACGGCCTCGGGCGTCGTCAACGATGTCCAGGCTATCCGCCGCGCCATCGACGCGGCCGGCCACCCGGCGCTCTACATGGTCGACGGCGTCGCGTCGCTGGGCTGCATGAATTTTGAAATGGACGCCTGGGGCGTCGATGTCGCGATGTCGGCTTCGCAGAAGGGAATGATGACCTCGCCCGGCCTCGCCTTCGTCGCCGCCAACGACAAGGCCTGGCGCGCGCATCAGACCGCCACGATGCGCACGCTCTACTGGGACTGGACCGCCCGCAGCGGCCCGCAGCACTATATGCGCCATTGCGGCACGCCGCCCGAGCATCTGATGTTCGGCCTGCGCGCGGCCCTCGACATGATCCTCGAAGAGGGGCTCGAGGCGGTCTGGCGGCGTCACGCCCTGCTGGCGGGCGCTACACATGCTGCGGCGGCCAAATGGGCGGAAGGTCAGGTTCTGTCTTGCAACGTGCCCGAGCCGTCGCAGCGCGCCTGCTCGGTGACGCCGATCCTGGTCCAGGGTCACGAGCCGGAGGCGATTTCCGACTATACCCGCTCGGCCTGCGGCGTGACGCTGGGCTCGGGGATCGGCGACCTCTCA
>JBKBRD010000098.1:8971-9853 GCA_046292405.1 Allobosea sp.
CGGCGCCGTCGTCGCGCTCGCCCTGATCCCCGAAGCCATCGCCTTTTCGATCATCGCCGGCGTCGACCCCAAGGTCGGACTTTACGCCTCCTTCTGCATCGCCGTCGTTTCCGCCTTCGCGGGCGGGCGCCCCGCGATGATCTCGGCCGCCACCGGCGCGATGGCGCTGCTGATGATCACGCTCGTGAAGGAGCACGGTCTCGGCTATCTGTTCGCGGCGACGATCCTCACCGGGCTGTTCCAGATCGCAGCCAGCCTGTTGCGGCTCGGCGACCTCATGCGCTTCGTCTCGCGCTCCGTGGTCACGGGCTTCGTCAACGCTCTGGCGATCCTGATCTTCATGGCGCAGATGCCGGAGCTGATCGGCATGGGCATGACGGTCTATCTGATGACCGCAGCCGGGCTCGTCATCATCTACGGCCTCCCCTATCTGACCAAGGCCATCCCGTCGCCGCTGGTGACGATCGTGCTGATGACGGGGCTGTCGATGTATTTTGGCTTCGGCGTCCGCACGGTGGGCGACATGGGCGCACTACCGAGCGAGCTGCCGTTCTTCGCGATTCCCCAAGTGCCGTTCACCCTGGAGACGCTGAAAATCATCCTGCCCTATGCGCTGACGCTGGCTATGGTCGGACTGCTGGAAAGCCTGATGACGGCGGCGATCCTCGACGAAATGACCGACACCAGCTCCGACAAGAACCGCGAATGCGCGGGCCAGGGTCTCGCCAACATCACCTCGGGTTTCTTCGGCGGCATGGCGGGCTGCGCCATGATCGGCCAGTCCGTGATCAACGTCTCGTCAGGCGGGCGCGGGCGCCTGTCGACGCTCTGGGCGGGGAGCCTGCTGCTTTTCCTGATCGTGGTCCTTGGCCCCTATGTCGC
>JBKBRD010000099.1:0-9842 GCA_046292405.1 Allobosea sp.
CGGCCACAAGCATTTCCAGCCGGTGATCGACGCCATCATCCGCCTCGCCGAAAAGGCCGCCAAGGAGCCGCGCGACTACACGCCGGCCGATAATTCTGTGGTGCTCGAGGCGGTGCTGAAGCTGGTCGACGCCGATCTGCGCGCCGCCTACAAGATCACCACCAAGGCCGAGCGCTACAAGGCGATCGACGCCGCCAAAGCCAAGGTCCAGGCGCTGGTTTCGGACACGCCCGACGGCAAGACCAGCTTCACCAAGGAGCAGGTCGGCGGCCAGTTCAAGGAGGCGCAGGCCAAGGTCGTGCGCTGGACGATCCTGGACGACGGCACCCGCATCGACGGCCGCGACCTCAAGACGGTCCGCAAGATCGTCGCCGAGGCCGGCATCCTGCCGCGCACCCACGGCTCGGCGCTGTTCACCCGCGGCGAGACGCAGGCGCTGGTCGTGACCACGCTCGGCACCGGCGATGACGAGCAGTTCATCGATTCGCTGGAAGGCACCTACAAGGAAACCTTCCTGCTGCACTACAACTTCCCTCCCTATTCCGTCGGCGAGACCGGCAGAATGGGCTCGCCCGGCCGCCGCGAAATCGGCCATGGCAAGCTTGCCTGGCGCGCCATCCGGCCGATGCTGCCGGCGAAGTCGGAGTTCCCCTACACGATCCGCGTCGTCTCGGAGATCACCGAATCGAACGGCTCCTCCTCGATGGCCACCGTCTGCGGCACCTCGCTGGCGCTGATGGACGCCGGCGTGCCGCTGAAGGCGCCGGTCGCGGGCATCGCCATGGGCCTCATCCTCGAGGGCAAGCGCTTCGCCGTTCTGTCCGACATCCTGGGTGACGAGGACCATCTCGGCGATATGGACTTCAAGGTCGCCGGCACCGCCGCCGGCATCACCTCGCTGCAGATGGACATCAAGATCGCCGGCATCACCGAGGAGATCATGAAGGTCGCCCTCGACCAGGCCAAGGGCGGCCGCGACCACATCCTCGGCGAAATGAGCAAGGCGCTCGCCACCTCGCGCGGCCAGCTCGGCGAATACGCCCCGCGCATCGAGACGATGAAGATCCCGGTCGACAAGATCCGCGAAGTCATCGGCTCCGGCGGCAAGGTCATCCGCGAAATCGTCGAGAAGACCGGCGCCAAGGTCAATATCGAGGATGACGGCACCATCAAGATCGCCTCGGCCGACGGCAAGTCGATCGAAGCCGCGATCAAGTGGATCAAGTCGATCGTCTCGGAAGCCGAGCCGGGCATGATCTATGACGGCACCGTGGTGAAGATCATGGAGTTCGGCGCCTTCGTGAACTTCTTCGGCGCCAAGGACGGGCTGGTCCATATCTCCGAGCTCGCCGCTAACCGCGTCCAGAAGGTCTCGGACGTCGTCAAGGAAGGCGACAAGGTCAAGGTCAAGTTCCTCGGCCAGGACGAGCGCGGCAAGATCCGCCTGTCGATGAAGGTCGTCGACCAGGAGACCGGCGAGGATCTCACCGAGAAGCTGAAGGCCCAGCGCGATTCCGAGAAGTCCCGCGAGAAGAGCCAGGCCGAGTAAGCCTGCCGCGCTTTCACGTGAAACATCACGCCCCGCAGCGATGCGGGGCGTTTTGCTTTTGGGGTGCTTGTTCAGCTTTCCGCAATCCCGGCCCTCGTCCTGAGGAGCGCTGCGGGCTGCGTCTCGCAGGATGGCCGCGGAGGCGCCGGAGCCAGCTGGAGCATCCTTCGAGACGGCCCTTCGGGCCTCCTCAGGATGAGGGCTGGTGGTTGGAGTGGCGTTCAGATGGATCGTCCCGGGCGGTAAGAGCGGCCCGTCCACCTCTCAAGCCCTCATCCTGAGAAGCCGCGTCAGCGGCGTCTCGAAGGATGCTCCAGCGGGCGCCGGAGCCTCCTGGACCATCCTTCGAGACGGCCCTTGCGGGCCTCCTCAGGATGAGGGCTCGAAAGGCGCGATCCAAAACCCCTTCCGTCGGCCGCGCGAATCCGGCACCATCGTCCCGATGCGGTTCTCCCTGTTCAAGCGCCAACCCGATCCGGACCGGATCGAGGTGCCTCATGCCGGCCAAAGCTTTGCCGTGAGCGTCAAGCGCCGGGCCAGCGCCAAGCGGATGACGCTGCGCGTCTCGCAGGCGACGGGCGAGGTGACGCTGACCCTGCCCGAACGGGCGGAATTCACCGCCGGGCGGCTGTTTGCCGAGAAACATGGCGGCTGGATCGCGGCGCGCATGGCGAAACGGCCGCAAAGCGTGGCTTTCGAGCCCGGCGCCAGCATCCCTTTCCGCGGCTTGCCGCACCGCATCGTGCACTGGTCGCGGGTGCGTGGAGTCACTCACGCCACCGTCGACAAGGATGGCGAGCCGATCATCGCCGTATCCGGCGATCTCGCCCATGTGCAAAGACGGGTGCTGGACTTCCTGCGCAAGGCGGCGCTGGACGATCTGGAGCGGGCGGTCGCGACGCATACGGCGGCGCTGGGCATTCCCGCCCGGAAGCTCACCATCCGCGACACCACCAGCCGCTGGGGCTCCTGCTCGGCCAAGGGGCATCTGAATTTTTCGTGGCGGCTGATCCTCGCCCCGCCTCTGGTGCTGGACTATCTGGCCGCGCATGAAGTGGCGCATCTCAAGGAGATGAACCATTCCCACCGCTTCTGGGCGCTGACGCACAGGCTCTGCCCGCGCACGGAGGAGGCGGAGGCCTGGCTGAAGCGCCATGGCGCAGGGCTGCACGGCTATGGCTGAGCCGTCGCGCCGCCTATAGGCGAGGCTCCATCGCACCGGGCGGCTTTTGCCCGCCGGACACGTCACCAGCCGCCGAGGTTGCCGCCCATGACCCTTCGCCCGGATACGCTGGCGATGACCGCCGTGCTTGCGATGTTGACGGCGCTGGGCCCGCTCTCGACCGATTTCTACCTGCCCTCGCTGCCCGACATCGCCCGCGTCATGAACAGCGACGTGGCCGGCGCGCAGGCGACGCTCTCGGCCTTCCTGTTCGGTTTCGCGGGCGGGCAGATTTTGTGGGGGCCGCTCTCGGACCGGCTGGGCCGCCGGCCGATCCTGCTGTTTGGCCTCGGCCTGTTCATCCTGGCGACGCTGGCCTGCGCCTTCGCGCCGAGCATCGGCTGGCTGACGGCGGCGCGCGCCGTGCAGGCGCTGGGCGCCTCGGGCCCGATCGTGCTTGGCCGCGCCATGGTCCGCGATCTCTATGAGGGGCCGCGCGCCGGGCGCGAACTGGCGCGGATGGGCATGATCATGGGGCTGGTGCCGGCGATCGCGCCGGTGCTCGGCGGGCTGCTGCAGGATCTCTATGGCTGGCGCTCGACCTTCTTCGCCAGCCTGGTCTTCGCCGCGCTGCTGCTGCTCGTCATCCTGCTGCTGATGCCGGAGACGCTGCGGGCGCGCTCGGCGCAGCCCTTGTCCCTGCCCTCGATCGTCCGAGGCTATGGCGTGCTGCTGCGCAACCGCGCCTTCCGCGTCTATGTCGCGCTGACGGCTTTGGCCTATGCCGGGCTGTTCGCCTTCATCTCCGGCTCGTCCTTCGTTCTCATCGGGCTCTACGGGCTCTCGCCGGTGCGCTACGGGCTGTCCTTCGGCTTCGGCGTGCTCGGCTTCATCCTCGGCACGATCATCGCCCAGCGCCTCGTGGGGCGGCGGGGGATGGATGGGGTGATCGGGCTCGGGGTCGTCTGCCTGGCCGGCGGCGGGCTGGCGATGCTGTTTTGCGTCGCAACCGGCCTGGGCGGGCCGTTCGGCGTGGTGCTGCCGATGGCGCTCTATGCCTGCGGCGTCGGGCTGACCATGCCGCAGGCGCAGGCCTCGGCGATGATGCCCTTTCCCGATCGCGCCGGGGCGGCCTCCTCCTTCAACGGGCTGTGCCAGATGCTGCTCTCGGCCTGCGTCGGGCTGCTGGTCGGGCAATTGCTGCGCGGCGGCGCGCTGCCGCTGCCGCTGACGATGTCGGCGCTGGGAGTCGCCGCCTTCGCGATCTTCCATGCGAGCGCGCGCATCCGCGCCGCCAAGCTCTGATTCTCAGCCGCCGAACAGTTTCTGCAGCAGGTTCTTTTCCTGCGGCGCGGCTTGGGGCGGCACCCAGGCGCGCTCGCTGTCGGCGGTCTGGGTCCGCGTCTGCGGCGCGACGCCGGCAACGGGGGCGCCATTGTCGAAGATCGATTTCGGCCCGCTGCGCCAGAGCCCGCCGGGCAGCGGGGCGGGCTGCATGCCGACATGGGCGGCCTGCATGAACTTGCCCCAGATCTGCGCGGGCAAGCCGCTGCCATAGACGCGCTTCATCGGGCTGTTGTCGTCATTGCCGAGCCAGACCGCGGTCACCAGCCTGGCGGTGAAGCCGACGAACCAGGCGTCGCGGAAATCCTGGGTGGTGCCGGATTTGCCGCCGACCTCCCAGCCTTTCAGATTGACCTTGCTGCCGGTGCCGCTGGTCATGACCTCATGGAACATGGCGTTCATCATCGACAGCGTCTGCGGCTGCACCACCGCCCCAAAGCCGCTGCCCTTGCGCGCGTAAATGACTTTGCCGGACGAGGATTTCAATTCGCGGATGACATAGGGCAGCACCGACTGGCCGCCATTGGCGAAGGTGGCGTAGGCGGTCGTGAGCTCGACCGGCGTGACCTCCGAGGTCCCCAGCGCCAGCGACGGATTGGCCTGCAGACCCGAGGCTATGCCGAGCCGCTGCGCGGTGCGCACGACCTCCTTCGGCGTCACCTCCTGGTTGAGCTTGACGGCGATCGTGTTCAGCGAATGGGCAAAGGCGGTCTGCAGCGTGACCGGGCCGCGATAGGTGCGGGTGTTGTTCTCCGGCTGCCAGCCCTTGATCGAGACCGGGGAATCGTCGCGGATCGTATCGGGCGTCAGCCCCTGCTCCAGCGCCGTCAGATAGACGAAGGGCTTGAAGGCCGAGCCGGGCTGGCGCTTGGCGGCGGTGGCGCGGTTGAACTGGCTTTTGGTATAGTCGCGCCCGCCGATCAGCGCCCGCAGCGCGCCATCGGGCGCCATGGTGACGACGGCGCCCTGGCCGACGCCCTGCTTGGCGCCCTGCGCCGCCAGCGCCTCGACCAGCGTGTCCTCCGCCAGAGCCTGGAGCTTGGTGTCGATGGTGGTGAGGACGGTGACGTCCCCCTCGATCGCGCCGATGAAATCGTCGAGCACGTCCATGACGTAGTCGGCGGCATAATTGACCGAGCCGGCGCCGCTGCGCTCGGCCGCCTCGGCGGGGGCGACCAGCGCGGTCTTGGCGGCGGAGGCCGAGATCAGCCCCTGGTCGGCCATGGCGGTGATGACGAGATGGGCGCGCTTCTCGGCGGCTTCGGGATTGCGGTTGGGGGCGAGGCGCGAGGGCGCCTGCACCAGCCCGGCCAGCATTGCCGCTTCCGCGATCGTCACCGAACGCGCGGATTTGTTGAAATAACGCTGCGCCGCCGCCTCGACGCCATAGGCGCCCGAGCCGAAATAGACCCGGTTGAGATAGAGTTCGAGGATCTGGTCCTTCGAATAGGTCCGCTCCAGCCACAAGGCCAGGATCGCCTCCTGGATCTTGCGGGCGGCGGTGCGCTCCTGGGTCAGGAACAGGTTCTTGGCGAGCTGTTGCGTCAGGGTCGAACCGCCCTGCAACCCGCCGCGACCGCGCAGATTGGTGGCGACGGCGCGGGCGAGGCCGATCGGATCGATGCCGAAATGCTCGTAGAAGCGGCGATCCTCGATGGCGACGAAAGCCTTCGGCAGGTAGGGCGGGACTTCGCCGATGGTGATGGTGCGCCCGCCGGTCTCGCCGCGATTGGCCAGAAGCGTGCCGTCGGCCGCCAGGATCGCGATGTTGGGGGGGCGCTTGGGCACGGTGAGCTGGTTGATCGGCGGCAGCTGGGCGGCGTGATAGGCCACCAGCCCGCCCAGGCCGATGGCGCACCAGAGACCGAGCACCAGCGTCCAGTAGAACAGCCCGCCGAAGAACGACCGACCCTTGCGCCGTCCGCGCCGGCTGCGCTTGTCGCGTCGGGGCGGCTCGCGCTGCTCGCCGCGCCCGGCCTTCGCCGATTGCGCCCGCGTCGGCCGATCGTCGGCGGACAGGCGCAGATCGTCGTCGCGGCTGTCGCCGCGGCCGCGCTCGAAGGACGGCTCGCGCCGCTCGCCACGTCTTGTCCGGTCGTTCATCCTGCCCCGTTCGGCCTGGCCGGCCCCGCGCCATCCTGGCCAGGGCTTCCACCGCGTACACGTCAGACAGAAGCTAAACATGGCGGTTTTAAGGGGTGGTTAAGCCTGGTTCCTCCCTTGCCGCGCGGCGTTGCCGCAAAGGCGCAGATTCCGGCAAGACGGAGCGATCGCTCAGCCGCCGCGTCAAGCCGCCGCGAACGCGCCTGCGGCGCTTGATCTGCAACAATGCGGGCGCTCATGCGTTGGCCCGACAATGGAAAAGTCAACGGCGTCATCAAGTTGACGAATGATGAAAATCATCATACGCCCTAAAAGGCGACCGCATTGTCAGTCAATCAGTTAATTTGGGTGCCGTTTTGAGCCTCCCCGAGCGCGACACGCGTCACAGCATCATCGACACCGCCGAGCGGTTCTTCCGCGATATCGGCTATCAAAAGACGACTGTTGCAGACATCGCCCGGTCGCTCCGGATGAGCCCTGCCAATGTCTATCGCTTCTTCGACTCGAAGAAGGCGATCAACGAAGCGGTGCTCGAGCGCTACAAGGGCGAGCAGGAGGAGGCGCTGGCCCGGATCGCGGCGGGCCCCGGCCGCGCCGGCGAACGGTTGAAGGCGATGCTGATGGCCTCGCACAAGCTCAACGAAGCCCGCTTCGCCGACCAGCAGCGCATGCAGGAAATGGTTTGCGCCGCGATGGAGGAGAGCTGGGACGCGCTTTTGAGCCATATCGCGCGGCTCGACGCGCTGCTGGCGGAAGTCGTCGCCGAAGGCGTCGCCAGCGGCGAGTTCCGCGAGATGGAGCCGGGAGCGGCGACACGCTGCATCCAGACCGCGATGCTGCGCTTCCACCACCCGCTGCTGATCAACCAGTGCGCCCGAATTCCGGGTCCCACCGCCGAGGACTTCATCGATTTCGTGCTGTCGGCGCTGCGGCCGGCGCAGCCTGCGTGAGCGCGCCGTCGCGGGCTTCGTTGACAAGCTGACGAGGGAGCGGGATACCGCCCCGGACATGATCAATCCCGCGAAGCAGAACGTCAAACGGCTCGCCGTCATCCTCCATGACCTGGTGGTCACGGCGCTGGCGATGCTGCTCGTCTTCGTGATCCGTTTCGAGGGCGAACCGCTGCAGGACCATTTGCGGCACCTGCCCGCGACCCTGCCGTTCTTCGTCGCCTATGCCGGCGTGGTCTACTGGTTCTTTTCGCTGTACCGCTCGAAATGGCGCTTCGCCTCGCTGCCCGATCTCTCCAACATCGTGCGCGCCGTCACGGTGCTGACGCTGAGCCTGCTGATCGTCGACTACATCCTGTTCTCGCCGAGCCTGTATGGCTCGTTCTTCTTCGGCAAGATCACGATCGCCCTGTACTGGCTGGTGCAGAACGCGCTGCTGGGCGGGCCGCGGCTGGCCTATCGCTACTTCAAATACACGCGGTCGAAGCAGCAGGCGGTGCGCGAAGCCGCCCTGCCGGCGCTGCTGCTGGGGCGCGGCGTCGAAGTCGAGATGGCGATCCGCTCGATGGAAGCCGGCACCATGCGCAATCTGCGCCCGGCCGGCATCCTGACCTCGCGCGCCGACGATCTCGGCCAGTCGATCCGCGGCGTGCCCGTGCTGGGCATGCTGAGCCAGATCGAGAGCATCGCGCTCGACGCCGCCGAGCGCGGCGAACCGTTCCGCCGCATCGTCGTCACCGGCAGCGCCCTGCTGCCGGAGGCCGAGCCGGACAAATGGCTGGCGCGCACGCGCAAGCTGGCGCTGCCGATCTCGCGCATCGACACCGGCGAGGGCATCCGCGAGACGGCGCTTGCGCCGCTCGAGATCGAGGATCTGCTGGTGCGCCCCACCGTCACCATCGACAAGGAGCGCCTCGGCGCCTTCCTGAAGGGCAAGCGGGTTCTGGTCACAGGCGGTGGCGGCTCCATCGGCTCGGAGATCTGCCTGCGTTGCGCGGCCTTCGGCGCGGCCGAGATCATGATCGTCGAGAGTTCCGAGCCGGCGCTGTTCCACGTCACCGAGCAGCTCGACGCGATCGGCCACCAGTCGAAAATCTCCGGCGCCCTGGCCGATGTGCGCGACCGGGCGCGGATCACGCCGCTCTTCACCGCTTTCGCGCCGGATATCGTCATCCACGCCGCCGCGCTCAAACACGTGCCCTATCTCGAGGCCGATTGGAGCGAGGGCATCAAGACCAACATCTTCGGCTCGGTGAACGTGACCGACGCGGCGATCACCGCCGGCGCCAAGATCTTCGTGCTGATCTCGACCGACAAGGCGATCGAACCGGTCTCGATGCTGGGCGCGACCAAGCGCTTCGCGGAAATGTACGCGCAATCGCGCGACGCCGAGTTCGTCGCGGCGGCGGCCGGGATGCGCCTGGTGGCGGTTCGCTTCGGCAATGTGCTCGGCTCGGTCGGCTCGGTCGTGCCGAAATTCAAGGCGCAGATCGAGCGTGGCGGCCCGGTGACCGTAACCAGCCCCGACATGATCCGCTATTTCATGACGATCCGCGAAGCCTGCGATCTCGTGCTGACAGCGGCGTCCCATGCCCGCACGGAAGTGCCGGAGGCCGAGCGCGCCGCCGTCTACATCCTCAAGATGGGCCAGCCGGTGAAGATCATGGATCTGGCCGAGCGGATGATCCGGCTGGCCGGCTTCGAACCCGGGCTCGACATCGAGATCGCGGTCACGGGCGTGCGCCCTGGCGAGCGGCTGAACGAGATCCTGTTCGCCCATGACGAGCCCAAGGCGGAAACCGGTCTGGACGGCGTGATGGCGGCCAAGCCGATCTTCGCCGGCCGGACCAAGATGCAGGGCTGGCTCGCCCGGCTGGAGGCGGGCGTCAAGGCCGATGACCGGCTTGCCGCCGAAGCGGTGCTGGACGAGGCGATTCCCGATTTCAGGCGCCGTCAGCCGCCCCAAGCCGCCGCAACGCTTCCCGTGTCGCCAGCGGCGGCCGCCAGCCTGCGTTGAGCAGCGCGGTGGGCGGCGCGACCAGCCCGCCGCTCAACTTTGCGAAGGCGTCGCCCCTGCCGGCCAAGCCGGCGAGGGCGCCGAGCCAGGCCGGCGGAACCGGCGCCAGCCATGGCGCGCGGCCGCGACCTTCGCGCAGGGCAGCGACGATATCCGCCACGCCGATGGGCTCTTCGTCCGAGACGATGTAGCTCCGGCGCGCCGGACATGCGGCCGTCAGCGCAAAGCGCACGGCTTCGCAGAGATTCTCGACCGCCAGCAGCGAGCGCGGCGCGGTCAACCCGCCGAAAGGCAGCGGCAGCGGCAAGCGGGCCAGCGCCGTCAGCGCCGCCATATTGGCTTTGACGCCGGCCCCGTAGACCAACACCGGTCGCAGGGCGACCCAGTCCATATCCAGACGCGCGAGCCCCCGCTCGGCCTCCAGCTTCGAACGGCCATAGGCGTCGTCGGGCCGCGGCCCGTCCTCGTCGCCGACCCGCCCCTGCGTCAGCCCGGTCACCGCCTTGATCGACGACAGGTAGACGAAGCGGCGCAGGCCGGCCTTCTGCGCCGCCTCGGCCAGATCCAGCGTCGCCTGCGTGTTGATGCGCCGGTAGAGCGCCTCGGCCAGTCCCGGACCGGCATGGGCAAGACCCGCGAGGTGCACGACATGGTGGACGCCGGCCAGCGCCGCGCTCCAATCGACGGCGTCGGCGAGATCGCCGATCGTCACAGTCT
>JBKBRD010000100.1:0-9812 GCA_046292405.1 Allobosea sp.
TGCATGCCGTGGATGTCCTCCGGCGAGGTCTCGACGCGGACCAGAATGACCTTGCGGCCGGCCTTGCGGGCGTTTTCGGCGTCGTCGGAGTTGAAGACGATCTCGCCGGCGGCGGCGCCGGGCGAGGCCGGCAGGCCCGTGGTCAGGATGCGACGCTCGGCCTTGGGGTCGATCATCGGGTGCAGCAACTGGTCGAGCGCGCCGGGCTCGATGCGGCCGACGGCCTCCTCCTCCGAGATCAGCCCCTCCTGCGCCAGCTCGACGGCGATGCGCAAAGCGGCCTTGGCGGTGCGCTTGCCGGAGCGGGTCTGCAGCATCCAGAGCTTGCCCTCCTGGATGGTGAATTCCATGTCCTGCATGTCGCGGTAATGCCGCTCGAGAATGCCGTAGATGCGGCAGAGCTCGGCATAGGCCTCCGGCATCTCCCGCTCCATCGAGGGCTTGTCGGAGCCGGCTTCCTTGCGCGCCTTCTCGGTGATGTCCTGCGGCGTGCGGATGCCGGCGACGACATCCTCGCCCTGGGCGTTGATGAGGAACTCGCCATAGAGCGCGCTCTCGCCGGTGGAGGGATTGCGGGTGAAGGCGACGCCGGTGGCCGAGGTGTCGCCCATATTGCCGAACACCATCGCCTGCACGTTGACGGCCGTGCCCCAGGCGGCGGGGATGTTGTTGAGCTCGCGATACTTGATCGCGCGCGCATTCATCCAGGAGGAGAACACCGCGCCGACCGCGCCCCAGAGCTGGGCCTCGGGATCCTGCGGGAATTCGCTGCCGAGCGCCTTGCGGACGATCTCCTTGTATTTGCCGACCAGGGTGCGCCAGTCATCGGCCCCGAGATCGGTGTCGAGATGCAGGCCCTTGCGTTCCTTGTAATCCTCGAGCGCTTCTTCGAAAGAGCCATGGTCCACGTCGAGCACGACGTTGGAATACATGGTGATGAAGCGGCGATAGCTGTCCCAGGCGAAGCGATCGTCGCCCGAGGCCTTGGCGACGGCCTCGACCGTGACGTCGTTGAGGCCGAGATTGAGCACGGTGTCCATCATGCCCGGCATCGAGGCGCGCGCGCCCGAGCGCACCGAGACCAGCAGCGGATTGGCCGGATCGCCGAAGACCTTGCCGGTCAGGCGGCCCATCTCGGCGAGCGCGGCCTTGCACTGGGCGTCGAGATCGGACGGGAATTTCTTGCCGTTGTCGTAATACCAGGTGCAGACCTCGGTCGTGATGGTGAAGCCGGGCGGCACGGGCAGGCCGAGATTGCTCATTTCGGCGAGGTTCGCGCCCTTGCCGCCGAGCAGGTTCTTCATACCCGCCTCACCCTCGGCCTTGCCGTCGCCGAAGGTGTAGACCCATTTCCCGCCAGCCATCGTTGAAGCCTTTTCCGTTCGAACCAGCGCAGCAACGCCTTTGCCGTGCCGGTGTTCCTGCGCAACGCCTCCGACGCCGCGTCCGGAGAGCGGCGGTCGGGCTGGCGAGGTCATGCCCAAAACCGCCTGAACAATCAATGAGCGCCAGTTCGGGTTTTGCCGGCGCCCCGGCCTGCCGCGCAACGGGACGGGCTTTTGCGGCCTCTCGCAAAAGCCCCGGTGGGCGCGGACCGGCGCACGGCGCGACTGGGCACATCGCGGCAGAGGCCATGGCCACATTCCCAAAGGTCACATACAAGCGGTCTCGGATTCCTGCGGTTGTTGTCGGATGCTCTTCGTTCCCCTCCCTTTCGTCGTGGCGGCTCTCCTGATCGTCCTCTTCGGCGTCGCCGTGCGCAGTCCGGGCGAAGGACCTCGCAACCTGCCACTGCTTGCGCTGATCCTGCTTTGCACCGTGCTGTGCATCTCCTCGGGGCTGCGCTGGGGATATGGCGTCCGGGGCATGGTTTCCTATCTCGCGCCGGTCTGCGCCGCCGCAGGGCCGCCACTGGCCTATGCAGGGGTTATCGGCCTCATGCGCGGCACCCAGGCGGCGCTGAGGCGGCGTCTGGCCGTCCATTCCCTGCCGCCCATCGTCATCGTCGTCCTGCTCGCGACATGGCCGATCGCCGTCGATCTGGCGCTCGTTGCGATATTCGTCGCCTATGCGGTGGCCATCCTGCTGCTGATGCGACCGGGAACGGACGCCTTGCGCCTGGCGTCCTTCGAAGAGGCCGGGCCGGCCTATCGCGGCATCCTCTTCGCCGCGCTGGCGTTGCTCTGCTCGGCCTGTATCGATGCCTTCGTCTTCGTCGACCTGACCTGGCTGGACGGCTCGCATTCGCCGCCGGCGATCGCCTTCGGCAATCTCGCCAGCCTGGTGGTGCTCTCGGTTGCATCCGCGACAGCGAGCCGCAGCCGGACGAAAGCGGAATCGGGGCCGGCCCTCGCCTTCGCGGCGCCGGCCGAGGACCGGGACACGCTGGCGGCGGTGGCGACGCTGATGGCGACGAAACGCGTTTACCGCGACACCGACCTCACCCTCGACCGGCTGGCGCGCAAGCTTGGGATGCCGGCGCGGCAGATCTCCGCGGCGATCAACCGGGCGACGGGCGGCCGAGATCGCCACCGTCCGCGCTTTGGGCTTCAGCCGGCTTTCGGCCTTCCTCGGCGTCTGGACCGAAGCCATGGCGCTCGCCGGCCTCGGCGTCGCCCTCGGCCTGTGCGCCTCTTGGCTGATCTTCAACGGCTGGCAGGCGAGCACTGTCGGCGCCAACAACGCGCAAATGGCTTTCCAACTCGCCGTCACCCCCGATCTCCTGCTGAAATCGGGACTGCTCGGCCTTGCCATCGGCGTCCTCGGCGGAGCCCTCCCCGCCATGGCCGCAGCCAGGCTGCCGTTGACGGCGGCGCTTAGGGCGCGCGGCTAGGGCGGCTCCGGCGGCGCTGCCGATCTGCGCTACCCCCGCGCGCCCTTGGGCCAGCGCAGCGGCCATTTGACGATCCGGTCCGGCAGGTCGTCGTCGTCGATCTCGTCTTCATTGGCGTAGACGCGCCCGCGGACGGAGACCCCGGCCGCGACGACGGTCTGCGGATCGCCCGAGACCAGCGGGTGCCACCAGGGCAGATCGCGCCCCTCCGCAACCAGCCTGTAGGCGCAGGTCGGCGGCAGCCAGGGCAGCGTGCGCGCCGCCACCGGAGTCAGGGTGACGCAATCGGGCACGGTCTGCGAGCGGTTGGGGTAGTCGCGGCAGCGGCAGGAGCCGGCGTCGAACAGGCGGCAGCCGATATCGGTGGCGAGAATCGCGCCGGTATCCTCATCCTCGAGTTTGAGCAGGCAGCAGCGGCCGCAGCCGTCGCAGAGCGATTCCCATTGCTCCCGGCTCATCTCCTCCAAAGTGAGGGTGCGCCAGAATGGGGCAAGGGCTGGTTCATCGTCGGTCATGGCCGCGCTTATGCCCGCAAGCCGTGGCGGAAGAAAGCCGGATGGAGCCGCATCGCCGCGCCAGAATGACCGGCGCAGGTCAGGCATGATTCCTGCTGCCGACAAAAATCTTCGCGGAGCGCAACTTCCTCCGCGTGAAAACGTGATTAGCTCAATATTGCCAAACCTGCCCTCGCGCGGCAGGACTTCTGGCGCGGCGCGTGGCGGGGTCCGGGACGACGATGGAATTCAGGCGGGCAGGCTGGGGGACGCGGATCAAGCGCTTTGCGCTGGCCGTGGATTCATGGGTCGACGCCGGGCTCTGGTCGGCGGCGCGGCGCGCCTCCGACGCGCATGAGCGGATCCGCAGCTTCGCCGACCGCTTCGCCGTCACGGGGGGCAGGCGGCTGGCGGCGGAGTTCGCCAGCGAGGGGCTCAACATCGGCATCGCCGGCGCGCTCGTCATGCTGATGCTGGCGATCCCGGCTTTTCAGGAGGGCCGGGAAGAAGGCTTGAAGAACCAGGTCTTCGCCGTCACCTTCCTCGATCGCTACGGGTCCGAAATCGGGCATCGCGGCGCCCGCCACGACGATTCTCTGAAGCTGGAGGAGATGCCCGACCATCTGATCAAGGCGGTCCTCGCCACCGAGGACCGGCGCTTCTACGATCATTTCGGCATCGATATCATCGGCACGTTCCGGGCCGTGACCGTCAACGCCCGCGCCTCGGGCGTGGTCCAGGGCGGCTCCTCGCTGACGCAGCAACTGGCCAAGAACCTGTTCCTGACCAATGAGCGTTCGCTCGACCGCAAGATCAAGGAAGCCTTCCTGGCGATCTGGCTGGAATACCGCCTGACCAAGAACGAGATTCTGAAGCTTTATCTCGACCGCGCCTATATGGGCGGCGGCGCCTTCGGCGTCGCGGCGGCGGCCGAGTATTATTTCGGCAAGTCGGCCAAGGATATCTCGCTCGCCGAGGCGGCGATGCTGGCCGGCCTATTCAAGGCGCCGACCAAATACGCCCCCCATGTCAATCTTCCGGCGGCGCGCGCCCGCGCCAATGACGTGCTCAACGCCATGGTCGACGCCGGCTTCATGACAGCGGGCCAGGTCGACAGCGCCAAGCGCAATCCGGCCACCCCGATCGACCGCGGGCGCAACGCCAGCCCGGACTATTATCTCGATTGGGCCTTCGACGAGGTGACGCGGCTGGCCGGCGAGGGCAAGCTCGGGCCTGAGCGGGTGCTGACGGTCAAGACGCCGCATGACCCCGCCCTGCAGATGCGCTCGGACGAGGCGGTCGATTCGATCCTGCGCCAGCACGGCGCCGGCTACCGCGCCAAGCAGGCGGCGGTCGCGATCCTCGATCCGGACGGGGCCGCCCGCGCCATCGTCGGCGGTCGCGACTATGGCGCGAGCCAGTTCAACCGGGCGACGTCCAGCCTGCGCCAGCCAGGCTCGTCCTTCAAACCCTTCGTCTATGCGGCGGCCATGTCGGCGGGGCTGTATCGGCCTAACACGATCGTGACCGACCGGCCGGTCTGCATCGGCAACTGGTGCCCCAACAATTACGGGCGCTCCTATGCCGGCTCGATGCCGCTGACGGTGGCGTTGGCGAAGTCGATCAACACGATTCCCGTGCAGATGTCGATCGCGATCGGCCGCGCCAGCGGCGAGACGCATGAGGGCCGCGCGGCCCGGATCGGACGCAACAAGATCGTCGAGACGGCGCGCGCCATGGGCTTGACGACGCCGCTGACCGACACCGTCTCGCTGCCGATCGGGGCGGCCGAGGTCACCGTGCTCGACATGGCGGCGGGCTATGCCGTGTTCGCCAATGGCGGCCGGCGCGCCCGGCCCTACGCCGCCATCGAGATCCGCAATTCGCAGGGTGAAACGATCTATACCCATGACGGCGGCGAGCCCGAGCCGCGTCAGGTGCTGAGCACGCAGGTGGCGCAGGACATGAATTTCATGCTGTCCAAGGTGCCGACCGAAGGCACCGGGCGCCGCGCCGCGCTGGAGGGCGTGGTGACCGCCGGCAAGACCGGCACCACCAACGGCTACAAGGACGCCTGGTATGTCGGCTATTCCGGCAATCTGGTCGGCGCCGTCTGGTTCGGCAACGACGACTCTTCGGAGACCGCCAATATGACGGGCGGCTCCCTGCCGGCGATGACCTGGAAGGAGATCATGCAGTTCGCCCATCAGGGGCTGGAGCTGAAGTCCTTGCCGGGCGCGGCCCAACCCGAC
Source organism: Allobosea sp. (assembly GCA_046292405.1). Lineage (GTDB taxonomy): Bacteria > Pseudomonadota > Alphaproteobacteria > Rhizobiales > Beijerinckiaceae > Allobosea. Next base: position 5,580 of record JBKBRD010000100.1, read on the forward strand.
GCCAAGGGCGCCGCGGTCGCCAGGGCTGCGCAGCCGGCGCTCCCCGCCGTGGCGACTGCGCCGGGGCCGGGAGCCGGCCACATGCCGCGCCAGTCCTTCGAAGTGCTGACGGCGGTCACCGGCATGTTCAAGGCCGTGGAGCCGAAGCGGGCGGCGCGCCCCTCGGTCCAGGCCGGGCTGAGCGAGATGGCGCCGACCGGCAGGATCACCGCGATCCGCTGAACCGCGGTTGACGGGATCGGCGCCGCTGGTTCAACTCGCGCCCTCTTGCCTCGCCACCGGGATCGATCAGGCTCTTGCGCGTTCTCGTCCTCGCTTATGTCATTGCGCTCGGCGCCGGGCTCGGCCTGGCCTCGGCCCAGTTCGCCGTGGCCCATCGCCCGCCGATCGGCATGGCGCGGATCGGCGCCTGGGAGACCTGGCCGCGCAGCGGCGCGCGCGACATCGACCCCTATATGCGCGCCTATCTCGCCCGCGGCGTGCATCTGCCGCTCGGGGCGGGCGAAGGCGTCGAGCTGATCGCCGAGCGCGATGACGCGGGCCATGAGCTCGATGGCCGCTGCCGCTATCTCGTCGCGGGGGCGACCCCCCCGACCAGGGGCTGGACGCTGACGGTGACCGACGCGGAAGGCCGCGTCTTCGCAGCCCCGATCGCACGGACCGGCTTCACCGACGCCGAGATTGTTCGCGACGAGAGCGGCGCCATGCGCATCGTCGCAGCCTCCGGCGTCCAGGCTGGAAACTGGCTGCCCTTGCCGGGCCGCGGTTCTTTCGCCTTCCGGCTGCGGCTCTACGACACGCCGCTGTCGGGGCAGGCCGGCGAGATGCGGCCCGCGAGCCTGCCCCGCATCACCCGGATCGACTGCTCATGAGCGCGACCGGCCTGCCCTCGCGGCCAAAGCAGGCGCTGGACCGCGGCGCGCCGTCATGGCGCTCACGCCCCGGCTCACGGCTGCTGGCCGCGTTGCGCGGCTGGCTGCTGGCGACGCTGGCCGGGCTGCTGCTGGCGGGAATCGTCCATATCGTCACCATCTTCCTGATACCGATGCTGTCCGAGCAGGACGCCGCGAGCGCCTATCTGCTGCTGGGCGCCAATGGCCGCACCGAGCTGATCGACGGGCCGAACGCCGCGGCGGGGCTCCAGGAGCTCCGGGAAGCGGACCCGGCCGTGGCCACGGCGGTGTGCAGCTACGATCTTTCGGCCGGCCCGATGCGCGTCGTCGCGCGCACGGGACCTCTGCCGCTGGGGTTGACGCTGCATCGGCGCGGCGGCGGGGTGATCTACGCCGTGACCGACCGGGCCGCGATCCGCGGGGTGATCGAATTTCTCGTGCTGACCGAGGAGCAGCTTGCCGAGCGGGTCTCCAACGATGTCGATGGCGAGACGAGCCGGGAATTGCGCATCGTCTCCGACACGATCGAGGGGCTCATCGTCGCGCGCGCGCTGGCCGGCCGCCCCTCCGACCGCAGCGACGCCGAGGCTCTGGCGGCGAGCGTGGCCTGCGGGCTCGCCGAATAGCCGGCCCTCGCCTCGGCCTCAGCCTCAGCCCTTGGCCCTGATCGGCTCCGGCGGCTTGACGATGCCGTGCATCTGCATTTTGCAAAGCGGGCCGATCTCGGCCTCCAGCGCCATGATGGCGCGCTCGCCCTGGATCGCCTCGCGCGAGGGGGTCTCGACCACCAGGTTGGCGAGAGCGTAGCGGTAGCTCTCCAGCCGGAACCCGACGCGTTCGCACACCCAGAGCACCAGCCCCTCATTCTCGATGACGCGCGCCAGCGCCGGGTCCTGCTTCTCCAGCGGCACGAGGGGCGAGGTTTCGAGCGTCCTGATCCGCACCCTGTCGGCGGCGACGACGCGCTGCGCATTGGCGCGGAAAGGCGAGATCAGCAGCCTGTCGGCATGGGCGTCCTCGGCGAGCCTGGCGTAGCGCGAGGCCTGCGAATTGTAGGAGCCGGAAGTCAGGGCGTTGAAATAGGCCGCTATGTCGCTGGACTGCGCGGCGGTGGGGACGATGCGGTGATGCGCCAGCGCCGAGGTCTCGCGCTCGAAATAGCTCTTCTCATGGGCAGGCATGATCAGGCGCCAGGCGCGGTCGCGCAGCTGGTACTCGTCGTCGGTCATGCGGAAATGCGAGGCCGCCTCGCCTCGGGCCGTGGCCGACCAGAAGCCGATATCGGGCGCGACGAGCTGGTTCCAGACCGTCGGGCGCGGCCGGCCGAGATCGCCCGTGCACGCGCCCGCGACCAGGCTCACCGCGAGCGCCGCCACGAGGCGGATCGGTCTCGCGATCAAGCCGGGTGTCCGGCGCTCTGCGTCCGCGGCAGCTGCCGCGCGCCGCGGCGCTTGACCGGACGCGGCGCGACGACAGGCTCGTCATGGCGCTCATAGCGGATGCCGGTGAAGAACAGGATCGTGGCCGGCGCGGCAGGCTCGCGCGCGGCGTCGGCGGCAGCGGAGCGCGGGCGGGGCGCAAAGGCAATGACGACGGACATGACGCGCCTCCTTGGCTGGCGCCGGTTGCGGAACGCGGCTGGCCTTGCAACGGCGACGAGCACCTCGCTCCGACGCATAGGCCCTCCTGCGATGCATCAGGCCCCGACATGGTTAACGCCAAATTACCAACCAACCGCCCAAGCGATTGTTTTTGCCCACTTCGGTTTTTCACGCCCTACCGGAACAAGGGTGGACAGGACCGGAACAAGCGGGAACAGTGAAAACTCCTCCGCTTCTCCGGTTCAGTCGCGCCCGATAGCTCGACTTATAAGCCCAGCTGGTTGCCGTGCTTATGACGGCGACCCCTGGAGGTACCACGAGGGTAGGAGTGGCTAGTTGCAATTGACAGCGGGACGGCCGCTGGCCGACTAAAGAGAGTGGCGCTAGCGCACTTGCTCGATGACGGTAGAATCGATCGCCGTGTCACGATCCCGGGATCGGTAAGCCTGGCCATGCTGCTGTCGACTCAGCATCTGCCATGGTGCGTCCTTCGGGAGGCTTAAACCAGAGTCTACCGCATAAACTCAGTTGGTTTGGCATCGAATATGTAACTCTTCAGTTACCTTTCCGTGTCTCTGGGCTTGAAATTGTGGCCTTCCGGTCACAGCGCCGGTTCAAGTCGCTTGCTTGCGCTGGTTGCGCTTGATCGGCAGTCCGGCATTCGTATGGTGAACCTGCGTCGGGACGTTCCCGGTCGCTGTTTTTCGTCTTCGCCTCTGAATGGTTCAGGGACGTGGGCGAAAGGCCGGGAATAGGTAAGCCTGACGGACGGTCTCCTGGGATCGCCGTTGACAAGCGAGCCAAAGCCCGAGGGTCTCGAAACTCATTTTGGAGGTTACCAATGAAGCTCGTAAAGAGCCTCCTCCTCGGTTCCGCCGCCGGCTTCGCCGCGGTTGCCGGGGCTCAGGCCGCTGATCTTCCCTCGCGGAAGGCCGCTCCGGTCGAATACGTTCGCGTTTGCTCCACCTATGGCGCAGGCTTCTTCTACATCCCCGGCACCCAGACCTGCCTCCGCGTCGGCGGTCGTATCCGCGCTGAGTACCTGGTGCAGGAAACCTTCAACGGCGTCGGTCTCGACACCTCTGATGGTTATGGCTTCCGCGCTCGTGGCCGTCTGAACGTCGACGCCCGCACCGCGACTGCCTACGGCACGCTGCGCACCTTCATCCGCTTCGAGATGACCGTCTCGAACGGCTCGTACGGCCAGGGCGTCAACTCGACCGGTCCGCAGTTCGTCGCCGTCCGCGGCGGCGCCGGCGCCACCGCTTCGAACCTCGACAAGGGCTTCGTCCAGTTCGGTCCGGTCACCGCCGGTCGCGCTCAGTCGTTCTTCGACTTCTACGCCGACACCCACAACTACGGCCCGATCCGTGGTTCGGACATGACCTCGAACCTGTTGGCCTACACCGCCACCTTCGGTTCGGGCTTCTCGGCGACGATCTCGCTCGAAGACCAGGCCGAGCGTTCGGTCGCCAACGCCGCTATCGGCAACTTCGCCGCCGGCGGCCAGAGCTATCCTGACCTCGTCGGTTCGTTGAACCTGACGCAGGGCTGGGGCTCGGCTCAGCTGTCGGGCGCGATCTTCGAGCGCAAGGCTCTGATCGGTCAGGGCTTCGTGGGCGGCGCGTCGGACAAGACCGGCTACGCCATCCAGGGCGGCGTCAAGATCAACCTGCCCATGCTCGCCGCTGGCGACGAGCTCTGGCTGCAGGCTGCCTACGCCGAGGGCGGCATCTCCT
>JBKBRD010000101.1:0-9795 GCA_046292405.1 Allobosea sp.
CGCGTCCACTTCGTCCACGGCTTCCTCGCCAATCTCGACGGCATCGACTTCGCCAAGAAGACGGTGATGGGCATCCGCAACAACCGCTACAAGGCGGAGGTGCCGACCGTGACCGGGCCGATCCGCCGCAAGGGCTCCGTGCATGGCATGGAGGCGCGGGCGGCGCGGGCGCATACGACCCACAAGCTGAAATTCACGCTGCCGGGCCCGATGACCATCGTCGACACCATCGCCGACGAGCATTACGGCCGGCGCGAGGATCTCGCCATGGCCTTCGCCGCCGCTCTCAACGAAGAGGCGCATGAGTTGCAGGCGATTGGCGTCGACGTCATCCAGTTCGATGAGCCGGCCTTCAACGTCTACATGGCGGAAGTGCCGGATTGGGGCATTGCCTGCCTCGAGCGCGCGGCGCAGGGGCTCACCGCAACAACGGCCGTGCACATCTGCTATGGCTACGGCATCAAGGCCAATATCGATTGGAAGGCGACGCTCGGCGAGGAGTGGCGCCATTACGAGCAGACCTTCCCGGCGATCGCGCGCAGCTCGATCAAGCAGGTCTCGCTCGAATGCCGCAACTCGCGCGTGCCGCTCGACCTGATCAAGCTGCTCGATGGCAAGGATGTGCTGGCGGGCGCCATCGATGTCGCCTCGAACGCGATCGAGACGCCCGAAGAGGTCGCCGCGACGATCCGCGCCGTGCTGGCCTATGTCGCGCCGGAGAAGCTGTTCCCCTGCACCAATTGCGGGCTGGCGCCGATGTCGGGCGAGGTTGCCTATGGCAAGCTCGCGGCTCTGGCGGCCGGGGCCGCGTTGGTGCGCAAGGAGCTCGGCGCCCGCTGACGTTCGCTGCGCGGCGGCGGAGCGGCAAGTTCCGGCGCCTTGCGCCGCATCATCTGCCCGTTCGTGTCAGGACAGCGCATGGTTGGCGTCACACGCTTCGAGCACCGCCGGCAGCCGGTGATCCCGGCCCGGCGTTTCGTGGCCAGGCTGGGCCGCGCCATGCTGCTTTGGGCGGCCATGGCCGTGGTCGGCATGGCGATCGGCATGGCCGGTTACGCCATGACCGAAGGCATGAGCGCCGTCGACGCCTTCGTCAACGCGGCGATGATCCTGTCGGGCATGGGGCCGGTGACGGAGCTTAAGACCGACGCCGGCAAGATTTTCGCTGGTTGCTACGCGCTGTTTTCCGGATTGTTCGTGGTGATCGCCACGGGTTTCGTGCTGGCGCCCGTGCTGCATCGTGTGCTCCACTCCTTCCATGTCGAAGAAGGGCGGGACGAGGATGGCTGAGGCGGAACCAGAGATCGAGACCGAGGCGCCGCAAGGCGATCTGGCGGTGCGGACCATCGCCATGCCGGCCGACACCAACGCCAATGGCGACATTTTCGGCGGGTGGGTGATGTCGCGCATGGACTCGGCCGGCGGCATCGCCGGGGTGGACCGCGCGCAGGGCCGCGTGGTGACCGTTGCCGTCGAGGCGATGACCTTCATCCGGCCGGTCAAGGTCGGCGACGTGCTCAGCGTCTATACGCGCGTGCTCTCGGTCGGCCGCACCTCGATGAAGATCCAGGTCGAGGCCTGGGCGCGCCGTTTCCGCACCACGCTGAACGAGAAGGTGACCGACGCCACCTTCACCTTCGTCGCCATCGACGAGGAAGGGCGGCCGCGTCCCGTGCCCAAGCTGCCGGACGCCTAGCGAGTTCGCGCCAGAGCGACCGCGTGCGTTTGCCTGCGCGCAGGCGCGACAGGCCGCGCAATCCAGGCTTTGCCGTCACGCGTCAAAACAGCCGCGCGGCCTTTCCTAAATGCTAAGCAGATATTAATGGGCTTAATTCCGTACTGATTCAGAAGAATCCGGTTACTTAAACTTTTTTTAAGTCCGCCCCGCCATCGTATCGATCGAACGGTCTAGATCGTCATACACAATGGGGGATGCCGGGTGTCCGATTGTCGCGGTTTCGCGCCATCGCCTGTTGCCAGGGCGTCTGCGCTCGGGGGAACGGGTGGGAAAGCGTCCGGCGCCGACCGCACCAGGCGACGCCGGCGTAATCGCCACGCGATCTTTGCAACCCTCAGCACGGTTTTCCGCCAGTCGCCCTGACGGGCCCGTCCATTCGCGCTGCCAATAAGGTTCCGGGAGAGCTACCCAATGACGACCGCTACCGCCTCGCCACATCAGCGCACGCCGCTGCGCATCGGCATCGCCGCACGGATCTATGCGGCGCTGGGCGTGCTGACCGTGCTGACGCTGGGGGCCTCCGGAGTGGCCTTCTTCTCCTATGACCGCGTCGACGCAACCGTCACCGACATGGTCGAGCGCAAGATGCCGACCGTCGAGCTCGCGCTCGAGCTGTCGCAATCGGCGACGCAGTCGACGGTGATTGCGCCGCGCTTCAAGGATGTCACCAGCATCATGCAGCGCGCCAAGCTCACCCAGGAACTGGACGCGATCGAGGCGCGGCAGTTCGAACTGATCCGTAAGATCGGCACGCTCGGCATTGCCGATTCCAAGAAGGTCCAGGGGCTGGCCGACAGGCTGTCGGGCCATATCAACGATATCGGCGAGCTGAACGGCGAAAGCCTGCGCAACGCGGTCCAGATGCAGGCGGCGTTGAGCCAGCTCGATCTGGCTCGCGAGAATTTCGTTCAGGTCGTCGGCGCCGAGGCGGATGAGGCGCAGTTCAGCGTCGTCATGGGCATCCAGTCGCTGCTCGGCATCGGCGATGGCGAGTTCAAGGAGGCGCTGACCCGTCTCTCCGAGCAGCAATTCCCCAGTTTCGACATGGCCCGCAAGCTCGAGGCGCAGGTCAACGAACTCGTCGGCCTGATCCGCGAAGTGTCCCAGATCGACGATCGCGCCCGGCTGACGACCGCAGAGGAACGGCTGACGGCGGTCATCGCGCGCATTCGCAAGGATGTGCAGCGGGCCGAGGCGGGCGCCCCCAACCCGGCGCGCAAGCAGGCGGTGGAAGCGGTGATCGAGACGGGCGAGGGCTCGGCCGGGGTGATGGAGGTGCGCAAGCGCGAGCTCCAGACCCGGTCGCAGATGTTGACCGGCTTGCTCGAGGTCGAGAAAGCGTCGTCGGAGCTGCGCGGCGAAGTCGACAACCTGGTCAAGGCCGCACGCAGTCAGGCGCTGGCGGGCAGCCAGTCGAGCCAGTCGCTGATCGAGCAGAGCAAGGCGGTGCTCGGCGGCATCGGCGTCGGCTCACTGCTGATCGCGCTGGCGCTGTCGTTCTTCTTCGTCCGCCCGATGATCGTCGGCCGGCTCAACCGGCTCTGGGCGGCCACCCGCGCCATCGCCGATGGCCAGCTCGACACGGTCGTCGACGTGAAGGGCAATGACGAGATTTCCGACATCTCCCGCAGCGTGCTGCTGTTCCGCGACAATGCCGTGGCCCTGCGCGCCGCGGAAAGCGCCAAGATCGCCGATGATCTCAAGGCCGAGCGGATGCGCAAGCAGATGATGCAGGAGCTGGCCGATGCCTTCGGGCAGGTCGTCGCGGCTGCGGCTGCGGGCGATTTCAGCCAGCGCGTCGCCGCGAGCTTCGCCGATGACGAGTTGAATGCGCTCGCCGACTCCGTCAACACCCTGCTGGAGACGGTGCAGTCCGGCCTGTCCGAAACCTGCGCCGTCCTGGCCGAGCTGTCGGCCGGCCATCTTTCGACCCGGGTCGAGGGGCTTTATCAGGGCGCCTTCGCGGAATTGAAGCAGGGCACGAACGGGCTGGCGAGCGAGTTCGAAAGCACGCTGGCGCGGCTCTCCGAAACGGTCGCGGCCGTGCGCAGCGCCACCAGCGAGATCCTCGACGGCGTCACCGATCTGGCCGAGCGCACCAGCGAGGAGAGCAACGCCGTCTCCATGGCGACCAACCAGCTCGGCGCCTTCGCGGGAACGGTGAAGAAGACCGCGACCGACGCCGCCCAGGCGATGGGCATGGCCGAAAGCGCCGAACACCGCGCCCAGCAGGGCGAGAAGGTGGTGACGTCGGCGCTCGCCGCCATGCACCGCATCCAGGCCTCGTCGAGCAAGATTTCGGAGGTCATCGCGATGATCGACGAGATCGCCTTCCAGACCAACCTGCTGGCGCTGAACGCCGCCGTCGAGGCGGCGCGCGCCGGGGATAGCGGCCGTGGCTTCGCGGTGGTCGCCACAGAGGTCCGCAGCCTCGCCAAGCGCTCAGCCGACGCGTCCAACGACGTCAAGCGCCTGATCGAAACCGCCCATGGCGACGTCAAGGTCGGCGTCGGCCTGGTCGAGGAAACCTCCTCGATGTTCGAGGCGATCGTCGCCTCGGTCAACGACCTGACGGGGCTGATGAACGGGATCTCGCAAACGGCCAAAAGCCAAGCGAGCGACGTGTCCGCGATCAACAGCGAGATCGACGGCATCGGCGCGATGGCGCACCAGAATGCGGCGCTGGTCGAAGAGACCAACGCCGCGCTCGCCCTGACCGACGAGCAGACCCGCGCCCTGACCGAGCATATCGGACGCTTCAAATTCCGCGCCGGCCATGTCGGCGAGGACAGCCACGCGGAGACTCTCGCCAGGGCCGCCTGAGCGCCGAGCCTCTAGCGGCTTCGATCACACCCCTGCCGCCTGCGCGGCAGGGGTGTTCTCGTCTCAGGGGCTTCGCTCCGGCGACGCTCCCGCACAGAGCGCTTGCAGCGGCGTCTCCGGCAATGTTAGCGAAGCCGCAGCCGAGTGGCCTGCGGCCCCGGGGGTGTAGCTCAATGGTTAGAGCCGACCGCTCATAACGGTCTGGTTGCAGGTTCGAGTCCTGCCACCCCCACCATTTCCGATCACAAGCGCCCGCCTCAATGGAAAAGCTTGAGCGCGAAGACCGCCAGCACCACCATCATGGCGCCGCCGATCCGGGTGGAGATCTGGGCGAAGGGCATCAGCTCCATGCGGTTTGAAGCCGAGAGGATGGCGACGTCGCCGGTGCCGCCCAAGCCCGAATGGCAGGCCGTGACGATGGCGGCCTCGACGGGGTACATGCCGAGCACGCGCCCGACGATCCAGCCCGACGCCACCATGGCGGCGACCGTCCCGCTGCAGATCACCACATAGGGCAGGGTGAACGCGGCCACGAGGTCGTTCCAGGGCACATAAAGCGTTCCGAGCCCCACGAGCAGCGGGAAGGTCATGTTGGTGGTCATGAAGCGGTAGATCTGATGGGCTCCGGTCTCCATCCGGGCGGGGATGATGGCCGAGACCTTCAGCAGCGCCGTGCCGAGGATCATCAGGATCGGGCCGGGAATGCCGATAAGCGGCGACAGGAACAGGCCTAGGACGAACATGGTGCAGGCCATGAGCAGGCCCGCGCCCATCAGCGGCAGCTCGATCGGCTGTTCGCCGCGTGTATCGGTCAGCCCGTCGATCGTTGCCGAGCGAACCAGCACGCCATTGCCGGACTGATGCGGGTAACGCTCGCCGATGCGCTTGAGCGCGCCGGCCGACACGATGGCGACGACGTTGCCGATCAGCGCGGCGGGGATGAGCGAGGCGATCATGGCCGACTGGTCCGTGCTCAGGATCTCGGAATAAGCGAGCGAGAGCGGCAGGATGCCCTCGCCAATGCCTCCGGCGACGATCGGCATCACGATGAAGAAGAATGCATGATGCGGGCTGTAGCCGAACAGCATGGCCAGCGCCATGCCGGCGGCGACCGCCGCAGCCGTCCCGACGCCGATGGGCACGAACATTCGCAGAAAACCTTTGACGAGCACGGTTCGGTTCATGCCCAGCATCGAGCCGGTCACGAGGCAGGCGATGTAGAGATACAGAAAGTTCGAGGTCTTCATCACCGCCGAGATCGCCTGGAACAGGTCAGCGTCGAGCCATCCGGAGCCGAGCAGCGCCGATGGCGCAAACAGGCACAGGATGGCCGGCCCCCCGATCGATCGCAGAACCGGCATCCGGGCGCCGACCTCGCCCAGGAAGAAGCCCATGGTCATGATCGCGGCGAAGCCGCCGATCATGTCGGCGGGCAGCGTGCCGGCGAAAGCGGCGCCGAAGACGATCGTCGCGATCACCGCAAATTGCGGCAAAGGCAGCGGACCAACCTGCAGCTGACCGAGACGAGCGAGGAAGCCGGGACGGGATGCGGAGGCTGGGAGGTCGGGCGACAAGGCCATGGTCGTCTCCTTGGCAGCGACTCTGGGGGTGGTCGCCTTGGGTCGAGCGCGGGGTCGCGCTCTTCCGCAATGGCACGGCGCATGCCAGGAGCCGCTCAATTGATTCAATTGCAGATTTTGGGCAGCCCCGGGTTCCGCGTTCGAGGAACCGTCTTTTCCGGGGCGCCGGCGCACGGAAAACCGAATGGCTCGTCTCGCGTGTCCGGCGCCTTCTGCCGCGCCCGTCATCGGATCGACGGCGGCGAGGTCGGTCAGGCGACGATGTCGGCCATTGCGGCCGCGGCGGCCGTCACCAGATCGGCAGGGGCCAGCCTGAGCTGCAACCCGCGCTGTCCGCCATTGACATAGACATGCGCTTCCGAGGCGGCGGCGGCTTCGACGATCGTCGGCAGGCTGCGCCTCTGCCCGAAGGGGCTGACTCCGCCGACCTTGTAGCCCGTCAGTCTTTCGGCTTCGGGCGCCGGCATCATCGCCGCATGCTTACCGCCGAAGGCCGCTGCCGCCTTCTTCATGCTGAGCTCCCGGTCGGAGGGCAGGACCACGCAGGCCGGCTTGCCGTCGACCCTGATAATCAAAGTCTTCAGCACGCGCCGGGGCGGCTCGCCGATCGCTTCCGCCGCCTGCAGTCCGACGCGCTCGGCATGCGGGTCGTAATCGTAGCTGTGCAGCGTGAAGGCGGCGCCGAGCGTCTTGAGGTGGCGGGTCGCCCGGGTTTCCGAAGCCATGATGAGAACGTTCAGGAGGGCGCGGATTCTCGCCCCGCGAAAGGCTGTTTGCGACTTGTGACCGTCGCGGGCGGAGCCGCGGGAGGGTCACCGTCGCGATGATGGCGCGGGCGGGACGCCCGGAGGCAACCTCAGGCCGCTTGTGCGACCAGAGGCCGTTCGACCTCCCGCACGAGGCTGTCGCGCGAGATATCGCCGATGGTGCGGGCGCCGGTCAGCGTCATGGCGACCTGCATCTCCCTGGCGACGATGGCGAGCAGGTTCTCGACACCGGCTTTCCCCGCCGCCGCCAGCGCATAGACGAAGGCGCGGCCGAGGAGGACGCCCTGCGCGCCCTGGGCGAGCATCCGCACCACGTCGAGCCCCGAGCGAATACCGGAATCGGCCAGGATCGTCAGCCCACCGGACACCGCGTCGGCGATGGCGGGACCATTCTGGGCGCCAAGGCCGACGTCTCCAAGATCGCCAAGGAGCTCGGCTATGCAGACCGCCCCGTCGAAGGCTCCGACATGGCGTTCATGGCCTTCGGCATCGTGTTCGGCAGCCTGATCGGCGCCTTCACGATCCGCATCGGCGGCATCCCGCTCTCGCTGGGAACGGCGGTGGGCGCCATCGTGGCGGGCATCGTCTGCGGCTATCTGCGCTCGACCATGCGGACCTTCGGGCATATTCCCGGCCCGGCGATCTGGGTGTTCAACAATGTCGGCCTGAACGGCTTCATCGCCTGCATCGGCCTGAACGCGGCGCTGGGCTTCGTCGGCGGCATCCAGAACTACGGCTTCACCCTGTTCCTGGCCGGAACGGCGGTGACGCTGGCGCCGATCATCGTCGGGCTGATCCTCGGGCATTACGTGTTCAGGTTCCACCCCGGCATCATGCTCGGCGCGGTCGCCGGCGCCCGTTCCACCACGGCGGCCCTCGGCGCGCTGCAGGAGGCGGCTGGCAGCAACGTGCCGGTCGTCGGCTACGCCACAGGCTACGCAACCTCCCGCCTGGTGATGGCGCTGCTCACGATCGTGGTCATCAACGCCTTCTGACGGACTGTCCCCAAATCCTAACTGTTCACGCAAGAACCAGGGCGGGTCATCTCTCGATGTCCCGCCCTGGCCTATTTTCTCAGCGATGAGCAAGTAAAATGACGTGCCCGGTTACCAAGGCAGCGCTGAGTTCTTCCAACGGTCAATGTCATTCCGGCCCGTCGCGCCGGCTCCCAAGCGCCACCGATCGACCGCATAGGGGGATTTTCCTCTTGTCGCCTCTGCCGACGAGCCGGGTGGATCCGGGCTCGAGGATGATAGCGCCGAGCCAAGGCCGTGCGGGTCTCGACCGAGCCGTCGAGGAGGCGGGCGCCCCTGTCGTCCGACTCGTCACTCAAGCGTCGCCTTTCGAAGGAGACGCCGGCCTGCCGGCGGCAGAACCTGAAAGATGTCCGATAGGGCAGGCAGCAGAGGCCAGGCGGGGCCAGCGACCCCGCGCTTCTCGCCGACGCTTAGGCCGATCGGACGAGGGCGGTCGAGCGGCGCAGCGCGGTCGAGGTCACCATGTCGAAGGCCGGTCAAGACAATGCAAAGGGCGATGCTCGGGCAGGCAGAGCCGGCGGTCGCGAGGGCCCGTCTCCGTCTCACCAGCTGTAGCGCAGGGCGGCCTTGGCGCCGAGGCTGCGGCTGTTTTGGGCGAACTCGCCTTCCAGGGTTGTCGCGAGGGTGAGGGACCCGCTCAGCCCGAGTTCGGCCGAGGCCGTGGCGCGCAGCGCGTTGCGGTCGAGCGCCGCGCCGGCGACGACGAAGCTCGCGCCGGGCAGGGCCTGGAAGCTCGCCAAAGCGCGCGCGCCGGCATTGCCGTTGCGAACCCAGGCGGCGCCGGCCTCGAGCTTCAGCGGCTTGCCGGCGATGACGAGCCGGGCATCGACGCGCAGGCCGAGTTCGCCGCGCAGCCGCGTCGTGTCATGGCCGGCATAGGCCAGCGCGAAGGCGCCTGGCCCCGACAGCGCGGTCTCGCGATGGCCCGGCAGCGAGACGCTGGTGACCTGGCCGGCGGCATAGGGCGTCAGCCCGAGCGAGGCGAGCCCGAAGCGATGGCCCGCCTCGATCCGCCCCGACCAGCTGTTGGCGTCGAAGCGGCCCTGCAGCCGGTCGAGCCCGGCGACGGTCCGGTCGGTGGTGACGTCCTGCCAGGCATAGGCCGCCGACGCCGTGAGATAGCTCTGGCCGATCTGCCGGCGGATGAAGGCGCCGGCCTGGAACAGATCCGATGAGCCCGAGCCCAGTCCGAAGATGTTGAAACTGGTCGCGCCGCCGCCGAGCGCGAAGCCCGCGACGGTGTCGGGCGCGATGCGGTAGTCGGCCCCGGCCATGGCGCCATAGATGCGGCTGGTGCTGGCCGCGGCGCCAGTGCCGGGGTCGGCCCCGTTGAACTGGGCCGCGCCATAGCCGCCGGCCCAGACGCTCCAGCGCCAGAGATCGGGATCGGGCGTGATCGCGGGCGCGAGCCCGCCCTTGCGGCTCGGCCTGTCGCCGGCCTGTCCCTTGCTGGCGGTGTAGGAGGCGAAGCCCGCCGGCGCCGGCGCGAGCGGCACGCCGCGTCCGTCCGGCGCGATCGCCGTCAGCTCGGTCATGAACTGGTTCATCACATGGGCGCTGGTCTGCTGCACGCCGGTGGCGGGCTCGCCCGCGGCCTGCGACAGGCCGGCGGGCGTCAGCCCGCCATAGACGGCGGGGATGCCGCCATTGCGGTCGAAATAGCCGGTCAGCGCGTTGGCGGCGGCGGTCTGGTTGGGGTTGAGGCCGTGATTGACGGGTTGCGCGGACTCAGGCGGCGTTGGCGTGGGAGTAGGCTTGGGCGTGGGCGTAGGCGTGGGAGTGGGCGTAGGCGTGGGCGTGGGCGTGAAGTTCAGCGTCAGGTCGAGGAAGGCGTTGTTGGCGTTGTAGCT
>JBKBRD010000102.1:0-9794 GCA_046292405.1 Allobosea sp.
TTGGGGCCTTCATAGCGGATGACGATGACGTCGCCGACCTCGTAGCGGCGATTGGCGACGGCCTCGAAGGCGTCCTCCTCGCAGTCGAAGCAGCGGGCAGGGCCGGTGAAGGTGAGCTGCTCGGTCGTCATCCCCGCGATCTTCACGATCGCGCCTTCAGGCGCCAGGTTGCCGCGCAGCCCGACTACGCCGCCATTGGGCGAGAGCGGCTTGTCGGCGGCGCGGACCACGTCCTGCTGGTCGTTCCATTTCACCGAAGCCATGTTCTCGGCGATGGTGCGGCCGGTGACCGTCATGCAGTCGCCATGCAGATAGCCCTGGTCGAGCAGCGTCTTCATCAGCAGCGGGATGCCGCCGACCTCGAACATGTCCTTGGCGACGTATTTGCCGCCCGGCTTGAGATCGGCGATGTAGGGCGTCTTCTTGAAGATCTCGGCGACGGCGAAGAGGTCGAAGTCGATGCCGCATTCATGCGCGATCGCGGGCAGGTGGAGCGCCGCATTGGTCGAGCCGCCGGAGGCTGCGACCACCGTCGCGGCATTCTCCAGCGCCTTGCGGGTGACGATGTCGCGCGGGCGGATATTGCGGGCGATCAGCTCCATCACCATCTCGCCGGCCGTGTAGCAAAAGGTGTCGCGCATGTCGTAGGGGGCCGGCGCGCCGCAGCTATAGGGCAGCGCCAGCCCGATCGCTTCCGCGACCGTCGCCATGGTGTTGGCGGTGAACTGCGCGCCGCAGGAGCCCGATGACGGGCAGGCCACTTCTTCCAGCTCCTGCAAATCCTCATCCGACATGGCGCCGACGGAGTGCTTGCCGACCGCCTCGAACACATCCTGCACGGTCACCGGCTTGCCCTTGAAATTGCCGGGCAGGATCGAGCCGCCATAGATGAAGATCGAGGGCACGTTCAGCCGCACCATCGCCATCATCATGCCTGGCAGCGACTTGTCGCAGCCGGCGAGCCCGACCAGCGCATCGTAACAATGCCCGCGCATGGTCAGCTCGACCGAGTCGGCAATGCATTCGCGCGAGGCGAGCGAGGACTTCATGCCCTGGTGGCCCATGGCGATGCCGTCAGTCACGCTGATCGTGCAGAATTCGCGCGGCGTGCCATTGGCCGAGGCGACGCCCTTCTTGACCGCCTGGGCCTGGCGCATCAGGGCGATGTTGCAGGGAGCGGCCTCGTTCCAGCAGGAGGCGACGCCGACGAATGGCTGCGCGATCTGCCGGGCGGTCATGCCCATGGCATAGTAGTAGGAGCGATGGGGAGCGCGGGCCGGCCCGACGCTGACATGCCGGCTGGGAAGCTTCGACTTATCGAATACGCGCGCGTCCATTTTGTTTTCCTTGTCCACCCTACGCTCGTCCAAGCGCGGGGCAGATGTGCCACGCGGCGCGCGACGGGCGCAACGGCCCCGCGCACCCGCCATCGAGCCCGAAAAGGCTCTCCGAACGGTTCGACACCTGGCTCAATTGCTCAAGATCTCAGGTATTTATCGCCCCCCTTCGCTGATGCCAGTTTGTGGCGGGATCGCGGCGGTTCCCGGTTGGACGGTCGCCTGAGACGGAATGCGCAGCGACTGTTGCGGCGATATCACAGCTGCGAAGGCGAGCCCTCCGGCGCGCGCTCAGAGAACCGCGGGGAGGACGAAAAATCCGCCGACGACGATGACCACCAGAGCCAGCGCCGTCATCGGCAGGTGCTTCTCGATGAAGATGCGGATGTCGTCGCCGTAATAGCGCAGGGCGACCGCGATCATCGCGAAGAAGGTGACGCGGGACACGACCATCCCGAGGGTGAACTTCCAGATGTCGAAATGCAGGAAGCCCGACATGATCGTGACGATCTTGAACGGGATCGGTGTCAGCCCCTTGGTTACAAGAACCCAGAACCAGAAATCCTGCGAGGTTGCGATCAGCTGCGCCGCCTTGTCCTGCAGCCCGTAGATGCTGATCAGCCAGGAGCCGAGCGAATCGTACAAAAGTGCGCCGATGGCGTAGCCGAGATAGCCGCCGAGCACGGCGCCGAGCGAGCAGACGCCGGCATAGAACCAGGCGCGGTCGGGCCTAGCGATGCACATCGGCAGCAGCAGCGGGATCGGGGGAAGCGGGCTGACCGAGCTTTCGACGAAGGTCAGGAAAAACAGGAGCCAAGGGGCTGCCGGGTGGGATGCGTAGCTGACGAGCCCGTCATATGCGCGCTTCAACATGGCAATAGGTCAACCCGTCCTGGATCCGTGACGAAGGGCAGAAGCGTGGCGGGCATGCATCGCATGGCAGCGTTGCGCCCGGCGCGCATCTAACCTTCTCTTTTGAAGAATGCCAGTGCTCTCTTGCAGGAAGGTCAATTTCTGGGCGCAGCCGTGGCGGAGGTGAGACTGGCCTCGCCATCGGCCCTCGGATCAGGGCCTGGACCGCGCCGTTCACGCCAACCGGGCCAGCGCTTCGGCGATCTTCTGCTTACGGGCCTCGGCCGCCGCCTTGCGCTCGCGGTTCTCCTCGACGATGTCTTCCGGCGCGCGCGCCATGAAGTCGGGATTGCCAAGCTTGCGGTCGACGGTCGCGATGTCCTGATCGAGTTTCGCGGTTTCCTTGATCAGTCGCGCGCGTTCGGCATCGAGGTCGATGATCCCGGCGAGCGGCAGCGCCGCGACCTCACCCCGCACGATGATCTGCGCGGACTGGCCCGGAGCCGCGGTCGCGAAATCGATCTGCGAGATACGCGCCAGCCTTTCGATCATCGGACGCCAGTTCTCGATGGTGGCGCGCGTCGTGGCCGAAGCGTCGACCAGCACCAGCGGCGCCAGCGTCGCGGCGGGCACGTTCACCTCCGAGCGCACCGAGCGGATGTCGGAGATGAGATCGACGACGAAGCCGATCTCGGCCTCGGCCGCCTCGTCCTTGAGCGCGGCGAGATCGGGCCAGCGCGTGAGGCAGACCAGCCCGACATCGGCGGTCTGCGGCCGCGGCGCGCCGACGCCGGCCTTCTGCGCCCAAAGCTCCTCGGTGAGGAAGGGCATGAAGGGGTGCAGCAACTGGCAGATCAGGTCGACGACATGGGCGACGGTCGCCTGGGTCTCGGCCTTCTCGGCGGCGTCGACGCCCTCCCCCTGCAGCACCGGCTTGGCCAGCTCCAGATACCAGTCGCAGAACTGGTTCCAGACGAAGCGATAGGCGGCGCCGGCCGCCTCGTTGAAGCGGAAGCTCGGTATGCCCGCCGCGATCTCGTCGGCGGCGCGGGCGGCCTCGCTGAGGATCCAGCGGTTCAGCGGTTGCTTCACGGCCCCCGGGTCGAAACCTTCGAGACGGGCGCAGCCGTTCATCTCGGCGAAACGGGCGGCGTTCCAGATTTTCGTCGCGAAGTTGCGGTAACCCTCGACGCGCGACGTCGCCAGCTTGATGTCGCGCCCCTGCGCGGCCATGGCGGCCAGGGTGAAGCGAAGCGCATCCGCGCCGTATTTGTCGACGAGCGTCAGCGGGTCGATGACGTTGCCCTTCGACTTCGACATCTTCGCGCCCTTCTCGTCGCGAACGATGGCGTGGATGTAGACGTCGCGGAACGGCGCCTCATCCATGAAATTCAGCCCCATCATCATCATCCGGGCGACCCAGAAGAAGATGATGTCGAAGGCCGTGACCAGCGTCGCGGTCGGATAATAGCGTTTCAGCTCGGCCGTCTCGTTGGGCCAGCCCAGGGTCGAAAAGGGCCAGAGCGCCGAAGAAAACCAGGTGTCCAGCACGTCCTCGTCGCGCGTCAGCTGAACCGTGCCGCCATAATGGGCGAGCGCCAGCGCTTGCGCCGCCGCCTCCGATTCCGCGACGAAGACCTCGCCATCGGGACCGTACCAGGCCGGGATCTGGTGGCCCCACCAGAGCTGGCGCGAGACGCACCAGGGCTCGATGTTTTCGAGCCAATCGTAATAGACCTTGGTCCAGCTCTCGGGCGTGAATTTCGTCCGCCCGTCGCGCACGGCCTGCAAGGCGCGCTGCGCCAGCGGCTTGACGTCGACATACCACTGGTCGGTCAGCCACGGTTCGATCACCACGTCCGACCGGTCGCCATGCGGGACCGTATGGGCATGGGGCTCGACCTTGGCGAGAAAGCCGCGCGCCGCCATCATCGCAACCACCGCGCGGCGCGCGGCGAAGCGATCGAGCCCGTGCAGCGCCAGCGTCTCCGCCTCCGGCTGGGCTCCCGCGAGGAAATCGTCGTTCCCGGCGAGCAGGATGCGCGCCTCGCCGTCGAGCATGTTGATGATTGCGAGCTTGTGGCGCTTGCCGACCTCGAAATCGTTGAAATCATGCGCAGGCGTGATCTTGACCGCGCCGGTGCCCTTCTCCGGATCGGCGTAGTCGTCGCCGACGATCGGAATGACGCGGCCGACAAGCGGCAGCACCACGCTGTGGCCGATCAAATGGCCGAGCGTCGCGTTTTCGGGATGCACCGCGACGCCGCTGTCGCCCAGCATCGTCTCGGGGCGCGTCGTCGCGACGGTGATGAAGGTCGACGCATCCTCCGGGTCGTAGCGCGCGCCTGCCAGCGGATAGTTGAAATAGTAGAGATGGCCGCCCGGATCCTTGCTCAGGACTTTTTCGAGCTTGGCCGGCTCGAACGCCTCCTCCCCGCCCCGCTGCCATTTGAACGAGCCGGATTTATCGACCTGCACCACTTCGAGATCGGAAATGGCGGTCTGGAATTTTGGATCCCAGTTCACCAGCCGCTTGGCGCGGTAGATCAAACCCTGCTTGTGCAAGGCGACGAAGACCTTGAGCACGGCGGCGCTGAGGCCCTCATCCATGGTGAAGCGCTCGCGCGACCAGTCGCAGGAGGCGCCGAGCCGCTTGAGCTGGTTGAAGATCGTCCCGCCGGACTCCTCCTTCCAGCGCCAGACCTCAGCCAGAAAGGCCTCGCGGCCCATGGTGCGGCGGTCGGTGCGGTTCTCGGCGGCGAGCTTGCGCTCGACCACCATCTGGGTGGCGATGCCGGCGTGATCGGTGCCGGGCTGCCACAGCACGTCCTTGCCGCGCATGCGCTCAAAGCGGCAGAGCACGTCCTGCAGCGTGTTGTTGAGGGCGTGGCCCATATGCAGCGAGCCGGTGACGTTCGGCGGCGGGATGACGATGCAATAGGGTTCGGCGCCGGGCGCGGCGCCGCGGCCTGCCCTGAACGCCTCGGCATCGTCCCAGGCCTTGCTGATCCGCGCCTCGACGGCTGCGGGCTCGAATGTCTTGTCCATCATCGCTTCGCTCGAACGCAAAAAGGGCCGGGGAGCCTGCCCCGGCCGGATCATCGCTGGCCAAAAAGGTCGCCTGCCTTAAGAGCCCAAGCAGGGCCTGCCCGTCAATCATTGTCATGCGAGCCGCCGCCTTCCGCAGGGAACACGCGCGGCCTCCGCTCGTTCTACCTCCCGAAAGCGGAGGATGTTCCATGACCCACCATACCGACCAGGACCGTCTCTGGGCGCTGATCGAGGATATCGGCCTGTGCATGCTGGTGACGCATGACGGTTCCGGCGACGAGCTGCGCGCCCGGCCGATGAGCGCGCACCCCAAGCGCGACGAGGATGCGATCTATTTCCTCACCGACGCCGGCGATCACAAGGACGAGGAGGTCGCGATCAACGACAATGTCTGCCTGACCTTCGCGGATAATGGCGGCTATCGTTACGTCTCCGTCACCGGCACCGCCAATGTGCTCGACGATCGCAACAAGATCGAAGAATTGTGGTCTCCCGCCGCAAAGGCCTTCTGGGACAGCAAGGACGATCCGTCCATTCGCGTCCTGCGCGTCCGCCCGGCCATGGCCGAGTTCTGGGACAGCCCGGGCAAGATCGTAACCACGGTGAAGATGGCTGTCGCGGCTGTGACCGGGAACAAGCCCGACCTCGGCGCCAACCGCAAAGTTACCCTGTAATACCTCTGCCAGGACGCCGGCCGATCCCGGCAAGCAGACCAACGGCTTCAATCGAAAGGACTGATCAGATGAACTTGCTCGTACACGCGCTGGGCGCCTGGCTCGCGACCGAGGCCGCCTCCGGCCGCTATCCCCGCCCTGTCGCGGTGGGTCTCGCCATGCTTGTGTCGCGCCTTGGCGCTCCCACGGCCGCATTGGCCATTGCAGGGTTCGCGTTCAAGAGACTGCGCGAGGCTGGGGCCTTCGAAAGCGCGAACGCTCAGCGGCCGCAATCGAGCCAACGTAACGGCCGCTGATCGGCATAGCTGCGGCGGGGGTCAGCTTCTCCCGCCGCGCGCCACGCGTTCGATCTCGGCGCGAACCAGACGCTCGACCATGGTCGGCAGGTTATCGTCCAGCCAAGTCTTCAGCATCGGCTTGAGCATGTCCTTGACCAGATCCTCCAGCGTGCGCGCATTGTTGCTGAGCACGGTGTGAGCCAACTGGCCAAAGGCGTTGGTGACGGCGCTGCTGGTCTGGTCCGACAACAGCTGCGCCATGTCGAAGGGTTGGATCGCCGCCTGTTGTGGCGCCTGAGGCTGCGGCTGCGGCGGAATATAAGGGGCTGCGACGGGCTCTGGCTCGGGAGCCGGCTCAGCCTGCAGGGTTTCCGGCTCGAGGAATTCGATGTCGTGCAATTCGACCGGCGTCGCGGGCGGCTCGGGCTCGAGCAAGGGCTCGGCTTCCGCCCCAAGATCGAGCACGTCATCCTCTTCCGCAATCGGGGCTGACGGCTGGATGGCCGCCGCGCCTGCGAGCAAGGCGCGCAGATCATCGTCCTGGGCCGGCGCGGGCGTCGGCGCTTCGGCTGGCTTGTCGTCATCCGAGATGATCCGCCGGATAGAGGCGAGAATCTCCTCCATCGACGGTTCGTTTGGCTTCGGCTGCGCGCTCATCTGGGGTCCGGATCACTCGACACTGGCGTTCGAAGAATCATCTCGACGCCATAGGCGAGTATTCCATTCGCACTAAAGCATACAAGGCGATGTGCGCGTGGACCCACAGGGATTTGTCGCATGTTGCGCGAATGTCGCCGTTGGCTTCTTTGCGCGCGACAGAGAGCGCGCTGCGAGCGGCGGCCAGTCGCGCGCGTGGCGGAAAGCGCCGCTTCTCGGATCTCAGCGTCCGTCCGGCGTCTGCGTGCCCCAGAGCAGGCCCTTGACCTGATCGTAATGACGCCGGGAATCGTAGATCTCGGCGCGCAGCCGCAGCACTTCGGCAGACAGCCGTCCCGTGGCCGACAGAACGGCGTAGGACGCCACGACCCGGTCTCGCTGCGCCACCACCAGCGATGAGCGGGCGTTGACGAGTTCCTGTTGCGCGTTCAACACGTCGAGCGTGGTGCGCTGCCCGACCTTGGCTTCCTCGCGTACGCCCGACAGGGCGGTTTCGGCCGCCTGGACCTGAGCCTGCGCCGCGACGATCTGCGCCTTGGCGGCATCGAGCGCGCCCCAGGCCGAGACCACGGCGGCGCGCACCGTGTCGCGCTGCGTGTCGACTTCGATGCGCCTCTGCCCGGCCGTCTCCTTGGCCTGGCGGGTGCGGGAATAGACCTGGCCGCCCTCGTAGATCGGGATCGTCAGCGTGCCGACCAGACTGGCGCTGGTGCGGTTGTCGCCGAAGACAGTGCTGTCATAGCGCTGCTGGACCGCGCCGCGCACGCCGATGACGGGATAGAGATCGGCCTCGACCACCTTGACCTGCAGTTCCGCCGCGTCGACGCCGTGAAGCGAGGCGAGGATGGCGGGATGGCCGCTCAGCGCCGTCTGCAGCGCGGCCGGCAGGCTTTTCGGCAGGAGGTTCTCGACCGGACGGCCCGGCGCAAGGTTTTTGGGTTCCGTCCCGACATTCTGCCGGAAGCGCGCGATCGAGGTCTTCAGATTGGATTCGGCCAGAATCGCCTGCGATTGCGACTGCGACAACCGCGCTTCGGCCTGCGCGACGTCGGTGCGCGTCACTTCGCCGACCTGAAATCGGTCGCGCGTCTGACGCAGCTGCTCCTCCAGCACTTCGACGTTGTTGCGATTGAGATTGAGGATCGCAGTGTCCCGCAGCACGTTCATATAGGAGGTCGCGGCGTCCAGCAGGACGTTCTGCTCGGTGTTCCGCAGCGTGGCGCGGGCGCCGAGCACCTGGGATTCCGCCTGGCTCACGGAGCTGCGGGTCTTGCCGCCGTCGAAGATGTTCTGGTCGACCTGGATGCCGGCGCCGCGCGGATTGAGCCTGGCGAGCGCGCTGCTGTTGCGCGAGCCACCCCGCGCCGGGATTTCGGATTCGGTGATGCTCGCGCCGATATCGGCCGAAGCCGTGATGCGCGGACGGTATCCCGAGAGCGCCTGCGGCACGTTTTCGTTGGTGGCGCGCACGGCGGCGCGCTGGGCGTTCAGCGTGGGATTGGCGGAATAGGCGCGACCCAGCGCCGCCTCCATGGTCTGAGCGTCAGCGCCCAGAGCCGAGCCGGCGAGCACCAAGGCCGCGAGTGCGACGCCACGGGCCAACTGGTTCGACCTCATTCCAAATCCTGACTGCTTCACTGGACGCCTCTCGCGCGGACTTCGGTGTCACGCCCAGGCATCGCCCTAGCCTCGGCTTCGATTCTGCTCCAGTCATACCGGGCCTGACCTGGCTAGCCAATGGATCCAGCGTATCCCGCCACATTCTGGTCGCGACTGCCGTAAAAATGCTACACCTGAACGCTAAAATATAAACTGCGGAACTTTCTTGAATTCTGTCAATACTGGAGCCGCCGCGTCGAACACGGTTCGCGCGGCGACAGTTTCGCCCGACTTCCGGTAGAGGCGCACCCGCGCCGCGCGGCCGACCCCCTCGACCACGATCAACCGGCCATCGTCCCGCAGCAGGGGAAACAGCTCTTCCGGCGCCGTCTCGCAGGCGCCCGAGACGAGGACGGCGTCGAAACCGCCAGGCGCGGGGCACGATCCGGTCGTCGCCACCGCTACGCCAGCGGCCGCAAGCGCGCCCTCGGCGAGCGCCCTCGCCGCTTCGTCGGGCTCGTAGAGGGTCGCATTCATGCCCATCAGCGCCATCAGCGCCGCGCCATAGCCGGTGCCGCCGCCATATTCGAGCACGGCTTCGCCGGGTTGCAGCTCCAGAAACTGGATCATCCGCGCCACGACCATCGGCGCCATCAGCGCCCGGCCCGTGCCGGGTATGGCGACGGCGCGATCGAGATAAGCCAGATGCGAGAGATCATCCGGCAGAAAAGCTTCGCGCGGCGCAGTGTCGGCCGCCGCGAGCACGGCACGGTCGGTTACGTCATAGGTGCGCAGCTGGCAGTCGACCATCATGCGCCTGAGCGCAGCGAAACTGTCCATCGTCGAAACCTCCGTCTGCGGCGCGCCGGCGCAAGGCGACGCCGTCTCGCGACCACTGCCCGCTTTTGTTTCAGGCCGCGGCGAAAGGCAAGATGGCGCGCACAGCGAACGTCGCCGCCGCGCCCGCCCTTGTCGGATCAAGACGGGAGCTCAGACGGCTCGCCTCAACCCCGAACGGTTTCGCGGCCGCCGAGGCACGCTATTGTCAGCGCAACAGGCCGGGCGGCAGCGGCGGCTCCTCATTGAGCAGCGTGATCCGCACGCGCCGGTTCTGCGGGACGTAGGGGTTGTCGAGAAAGACCGGCTCGGTGTCGGCTTTGCCCGACACGGATGCGAAGCGATCGTTGGGGAGCCCTGCGCCCGACAGGATCTCGCGCACGGCGAGCGCGCGCCCGGTGGTGGGGCTCCAAGGATAGACGGCAGGCACCGAGCCAGGGCGCGCGCTCGCCGGCGCGCAGGGCGTATTCGAACTCGGCCTCGGAAGGCAGGCGGTAGCGCTGCCCGGT
>JBKBRD010000103.1:0-7112 GCA_046292405.1 Allobosea sp.
TCGCCTGCCCTCATCCGCCGTCGCAGCCTTTCAGCGCCGGCTGACGGCGATCGCTCCCGTGACGATCAGCAGCGCGCCGGCATAGGTGGTCAGCAGCGGCGCCTCCCCGAACATCACATAGCCGAGCAGGCTCGCCCAGATCAGCGCGGTGTATTCCAGCGGCGCCAGCCGCGAGGCCGGCGCGCGCGCGAAGGCCGAGGTCAGCAGCAGATGGCCGCCCACGCCCAGCGCGCCCGCCAGCCCATAGGCGCCGAGATCGCCCATGCCCATCGGCACGAAGACGAAGCTCGCGGGAATGGCGATGCACAGTGCCGGACCGAGGTTCTGAAAGGCGACGATGACGGCCGGATGCTCCTTCAGCGCGATGCGCCGCAGCAGGATCAGGTTGAAGGCGTAGGAGACGGCCGAGAACAGCGCGGCGGCGACGCCGAGGCTCGCGCCGCTGACCTCTCCCTGCAAGCGCGGCCAGACCATGATCAGCATGCCGCCGACGCCGAAGAGCAACGCCTGCAGGATGCGGCCGTCGAAGCGCTCCTTGAGCAGCAGCGTCCCCATCAGCGCGACGAAGACCGGCGCCAGGAAGGACAAGGTCAGCGCTTCCGCCAGCGGCAGCACCGAGATCGAATAGAAGAAGCTGCCGGCCGTCACCACCACCACCGGCACGCGGATGAGATTGCCGATCAGGCTGTCGCGGTTGGGCAAAGGAGGGCGCGCCACCGCCAGCACAGCGAGCGCGCACAGCCCGCCCATGGCGAAGCGCATGAACAGCGCCATCAGGAACGGGTGCTGCTGCATCTGCGCCTTGATCACGGCGTCCATCAGCGTCAGCAGGGCGATGCCGAGCGCGGCCCGCAGCGCGGTGCCCCAGCTCATCGCCCCGGACCGGGCAGCGGCTTGCGATAATGGTATTCCCAGGTCTCCGAAATATCGGCGAGGTAGCGCTCTCCCGGCCAGCGCTGGAAGCCGAGCTTCTCGTAGAAGCGATGGCCGCGCGCGAAGCGGCTGTCGGACCACAGCATCATCTCGGCATAGCCCCCGCCCTCTGCGAAGCTCAGCGCCTGCGCGAACAGGGCCTGCGCCAGGCCGGTGCCGCGAAAGGCCGGGTCGGCGTAGACCTTGGTGATCTCGACCGCGTTCTGCTCCGCCACCGGTGCGACGCCGAGCGAAGCGGCGAGGCCGCCGCCTGGCGCGTCGGCGACCCAGAGCCGCCCACCCTTGGCGGCGTAGCTGGTCGCGGGCGCGCGCAGCTCCGGGAATTCGTCCCAGGCGAAGAAGCAGTTCGGATATTCCGCGAAGCTCGCCGTCAGCAGCGCGGCAAGCGCCTGCGAATCGGAATCGCGGACAGGGCGGAGCGGTGGGAGCGCGGTCATGGCCATGGCTTTAGCAAAATCGCCGGCGGCTTGTAGTGGCGCGCGCAGCCGCCCCTCATGTCGCTAGAGCATCAACCCACCAAGCGGATACCGGTCGATGGAAAAGATGGTGCGACAAAACAAGGAGATAGAGCGGCCGGACTGATTCAGTCAGATCGGAAACCGCTAGCGCAGCAGCGCCAGCGCGGCGTCGGCGGTCAGCTTCACGGCGGCGAGGCCGAGCAGCACATAGCACCAGAAGAACAGCCGCCTCTGGTCGAGCCGATCATGGGCGATGCGCCCGAGCCAGATTCCGACGGGCACGGCCGGCGCCAGCGCCAGCGCGGCCCAGAGCGCGGAGGGGTTGGCGAGGCCGAGCGTGAGATAGGGCGGCAGCTTCAGCCAGTTGCCCAGCGTGAAGATGACGATGGTGGTGCCGACCAGCTTGGTCTTGTCGAGGCCGCGCGCCAGCAGATACATCGCCACCGGCGGCCCGCCGGCATGGGCGACGAAGGTGGTGAAGCCCGACGCCGAGCCCGCGAGCAAGGCCATCCCCGGCCGCACCGGCATCGCGCCTGCCGCGGCAAGCCGCCCCTTCAGGAACCAGTGCGCGGCGAAGAGCAGCGTGATCACGCCGATCACCAGCGAGACGATCCGCACATCGACCCGGATGAAGACGACATAGCCGATGGCGATGCCGAGCCCGAGGCCGGGCAGCAGCCATTTCAGATCCGGCAGCGACCAGCTGCCCCGGCCGAAACGCTGCAAGGCGAGGATATCCATCAAGGAGACCTCGACCGCGACGATGATCGCAGCCTCGACCGGCGAGACGACGAAGGCGAGAAGCGGAATGCCGAGGATGGCGAGCCCGCCGCCGAAGGCGCTCTTGCCGATGGCGATGATCAGGATGGTCGCCCAGCCTACGAGATAAAACAGCGGATCGCCGAGCATTCACCAAACCTTGCCGTCAGTAGGCGCAACGCAGCGTCGCCGCTTCTTCGAGAGCCGCTACCCCAGCGGCAGGCTAGGCCGGATGGCGCGCGGACGCCATGCCGCCCGGGCTGGGGAGGCCCTGTCTCGTCCGCATGCCTGCCGTCGGGGGGAGGCGATTTCCGGAAGCGCTGCAACGCCGCGCCATGCATTCACGCAACCGTCACAGTCGTCACATCGCGCTTCCGCCGGGATGGGCGAGGGTCTAGGCGTGGACGATAAGATGACGGCGACCGCGGCTCATCGCCGGAAGCCCTCGTCCTGAGGAGCGCCGCAGGCGCGTCTCGCAGGATGCTTCAGAGAGCGGGTCCGCAGCGACCTGGCGCATCCGACGAAACGCGGCGCCGTGGCCTCTCGGGCTGAGAGCCCCAACCGCGCGCGATCGCCCTGAGCTAGGGAGGCCAAGGCCCGTGACTGCGATCAGCCCGAGTTCCGCGCTCACCCATCGCGCCGCCATGCCCGTGCTGGTGGCGCTCAGCGTGACGCATCTGCTCAACGACATGATCCAGTCGCTGATCCCGGCGATCTACCCGATCATCAAGACGGCCTATGGGCTGGATTTCGGCCAGATCGGCATGATCACCCTGACCTTCCAGATCACCGCCTCGCTGTTCCAGCCGCTGGTCGGTCACTACACCGATCGTCACCCCATGCCGTATTCCATGGTGGTCGGCATGGGCTTCACGCTGATCGGGCTGATCGGCCTGTCCTATGCGGCAAGCTATCCGCATCTGCTGCTGGCGGCCGGCTGCGTCGGGCTGGGCTCCTCGATCTTTCATCCGGAGGCGACGCGCATGGCGCGCAACGCTTCGGGCGGGCGGCAGGGGCTGGCGCAGGGCATTTTTCAGGTCGGTGGCCAGACCGGCGGCGCGCTCGGGCCGCTGCTGGCGGCCTTCATCATCGTGCCGCGCGGGCAGGCGAGCATCGCCTGGTTCTCGGTGGCCGCCATGCTGGCGATGGTGCTGATGGTCTGGACCGCGCGCCGCTTCGCGCTGATGCGCAGCGCCCAGCTCAAGGAGGCGGCCGAGGCGAAGCCCGAGCTGCCGCGCGCCGCCGTCATCGGCGCGATGGCGGTTCTGATCGTGCTGCTGTTCTCGAAGAACGCCTACAACGCCAGCTTCACCTCCTTCTACACCTTCTTCCTGATCGACCGCTTCGGCGTCTCGGTGCAGTTTTCGCAGATCATGCTCTTCCTCTTCCTGGTCTCGGCCGCCATCGGCGCGTTGGCCGGCGGCATCGTCGGGGACAGGGTCGGCCGGCACAGGGTGATCTGGTTCTCGATCCTGGGCGCGCTGCCCTTCACGCTGCTCTTGCCCTACGCCGACCTGTTCTGGACCGGCGTGCTGACGGTCCTGATCAACCTGATCATGTCGAGCGCCTTCGCCAGCATTCTGATCTACGCGATGGATCTGGCCCCGCGCCGCGTCGGCATGATCGGCGGGCTGTTCTATGGCTTGAGCTTCGGGCTGGGCGGCCTTGCGGCGGCGATCCTCGGCCAGCTGGCCGACCGCATCGGCATCGACGCCGTCTACCACCTCTGCTCCTTCCTCCCCGCCATGGGCCTGCTGGCCTGGTTCCTGCCGAAGAGCCGGCAGGCGTGAGGCGGCGCCGGGACGCCGTGCTTGTAAGAGCCGGCGTCCACAGGCTACGGCACTGGCGCAACTGGCCGCGACGCAACCCCGCCTCGCCGCCATGAGACGGTAGCGTGACCCAGCCGCGATGACAGTCCTGCTGCCCTTCATCGTCAATGCCGGCATGAACTTCGTGCTCGGCCTGTTGGTCGCGCTGTTTCTCGGGCCCGACGAATTCGGCCGCTACGCCATCGGCGCCGCCATTATCGTCCTGGTCAACACGGCGCTGATGGACTGGCTGAAGCTGTCCGCCGTGCGCTTCTATTCGCAGGCGGCGCGCCAGACCCAGCCGGAGATCCGCGCCACGCTCGATGTGCTGGCCGCCGGAATCAGCATCTCGCTCTGCGCGCTGCTGGTCGCGGCCGTGGCGGCGGGCGTCGATGTCCGGCTGCCGGCGGCCTTGCTGAGCGCGGCGGTTCTGGCCGGCGTCACCGCCGGGCTGTTCGACTATCACGCCGCCATCGCCCGCGCCCGCTTCCTCGACGCCGCCTATGCAAGGATGATCCTGGTCAAGAACCTGCTCGCCCTCATGCTGATGGTCGGCGGCGCCTGGTGGCTGCGGGACGCTGCCATCGTCCTGCTCGGCGGTCTCGTCAGCGCCGCCGCCTCGCTCGTGGCGGTGCGGCGCGTGCTGGCCGATGCGCCGCTCTCGCTGGCCGGGTTTCGCAAGGATCTCGCCTGGAGCTTTGCCGCCTATGCCCTGCCGCTGGTCGCCGGCAATGCGATCTATTCGCTGATCCCGCTGCTCAACCGCTCGCTGCTGGCCGGCGCGCACGGCTTCGCCGAGGCAGGCCAGTTCTCGCTCGCCTCCGATATCGGCCTGCGCCTGTTTGGCACGCTCGGCGCCACGCTCGAAATCGTGCTGCTGCGCCAGATCCTGCGGCTGGAGGAGGAGAAGGGCCGGCTCGCGGCGCGCAAGCGCATCGCCAGAAACCTGCCGCTCGTGCTGCTGGTGGCGCTGCCCGTCGCCGTCGGGCTGCTCTGCGTGTTGCCAGCCTTCGACCGGCTGGTCGTGCCGGCGAGTTTCCAGGGCCGGTTTTCCGGCTACATGACGCTGCTATTGCCCGGCTTCGCCGCCATCGCGATTTTCCAGGCGGCGCTGTATCCGGTTTTCCTGGTCGACAAGCGCACCGTGATCGCGACGCTGTCGGCGCTGCTGGCGCTGATCGTCAACCTGCTGCTGATGGCCTGGTTGTCGGTGCGCCTGGGCCCGCAGGCTTACGCCATCGCCCAGTCCTGCGCCTTCCTCACCGTGCTCATGGTGACGGGCGCGGTCGCCTGGCGCAGCCTGCCGCCGCTGCCGCTGCGCGACTGCGGGCTGGTCATCCTCGCGGTTGCGATCATGGCCGGCGCCGTCTGGCCGCTGCGCGGGCGCTTCGAGCCTCTGATCGAACTGGTGATGCAAGCGAGTTTGGGCGCGCTCGCCTATGGCGTCGTCCTGTTGGCCACCGACGCGCTGCGCGGCCGGACCCTGCTGCGCTTGTGGTGGCTGGCGCAAAGAAGCAAAGTCCGTGCGTCCTGAGCCTCGATGCGGCAAGGCTTCGTTCACCCTGTCCCTTACTACAGGTTTAAGGTTAATCGTGTAAAGTCGAGCAGTTAACCCTGTCGATTCACCATTCATTTTAACGCAGATCAGCAGGCTTGATTTCGGTTTTTACCAGAGGCGAGCGTTGCGTCATGCGTCCAGTGCAGATCATTCCGTTGCTCATTCTGTCGGCGGCGCTCAGCCCGGCAGGTCCGGCGCGCGCCCAATCCCATGTCGGTCCCGCGCCGTTCGACCCGGTGACCACCGCCTCGCCGGGGCGGGCGGGCTATGGCGGCGGCTTCATCGAGATGCTGATGACTGGGCGCGATCCGACCCCGGCGGGCAGGGGCGGGGTGATGTACAACCGGCCGATGGCGCGCTCGGCCTATGGCCAGGGCCAGCCGGCCGCCTATTCCGATCCGTTCGAGCAGGCCCCGCCGGCCGGCGCACGCCGTCGCATGGCGGCGCTGGGCGAGCCGGTCGAGGCGAGCAGGCCGATCGAACGGATGATCGATCCGCGCTTCCAGAAGCAGGAGGTCGCTTATGACGGCCCGCACAAGCCGGGCACCATCGTCATCGATACGCCGCGCCGCTTCCTGTTTCTGGTGCAGCCGGGCGGTCGGGCCCTGCGCTACGGCATCGGCGTCGGCCGTCCCGGCTTTTCCTGGGCCGGCATGAAATCGGTGACACGCAAGGCGGAGTGGCCGAGCTGGACGCCCCCGGCCGAGATGCTGAAGCGGCGGCCGGACCTGCCGCGCTTCATGCCCGGCGGCGGCGACAACCCGATGGGCGCGCGCGCGCTCTATCTCGGCTCTTCGCTCTACCGCATCCATGGCACCAACGAGCCGCATACGATCGGGCAGGCGGTGTCCTCGGGCTGCATCCGCATGACCAATGACGATGTCACCGATCTCTACGAGCGGGTGCGGGTCGGCGCGAAAGTGCTGGTGATCTGAGGCGAGAAAAAGCCCGCCCGGACGATGCCGGGCGGGCTCTCATGGTTACGCGACGCCGCTGTCAGGCCCAGCTGTCGTCGTCGCCGCCGAAGCCGCCATCGTCGTAGCCGGGGTCCATCGGCTCCTCGTAGCTCGCCGGCTGATAGGCTGCCGCGCTGTCGTCCGCCGCCGGTGCGCTTGCCGTTTCCGCCGCGCCCGCGTCGGGCTTGGCGGGCTCGGCGGCGCTCGCCGTTTCAGCCGGCTTGGCGGCGTCGGCCGCCTTGTTGCCGCCGAAGGCGTTGGTCAGCACATTGCCGAGCATCATGCCGCCGGCGACGCCGGCCGCCGTGGTCAACGCGGTCGCCATGAAGCCGCCGCCGCGTCCGGCCGCCTGGGCCGGCTGGTTCTGCCAGGGGCCGGGCTGCGCCTGTTGCGGCATGCCCTGCTGGCCCATCCCCTGTTGACCCATGCCCTGCTGCGGCGCCATGGCCGGGCGGTTCCAGGCCGAGGAGGGCTGGCCCGCCGCGGGCTGTTCCGCTGCGCCCGCCATCCGCGGCACGGACGGCACCGAGCCGCTGCGCTGCGGAGCGGCGCCGCCAAAAATCCCGGACAGGAAGCCGCCGGCGGCCGGGGCTTGCGCGTGCGCGCCACCCTGCGATTCCAGCTCCTTCACCCGCGCCTG
>JBKBRD010000103.1:7122-9709 GCA_046292405.1 Allobosea sp.
TGCACATAGACGGCCTGGGCCATGGCATAGGGCGCGTAGGGCTGCTCGCGCAGCCGCTGGGCGATGTAGTTTTCAGCCTCGGGGTCGCGGGGCTGATCGGCCGCCTGTCGCAGGCGGTCGAAAATACCGGCGATCACGTCGCGTTCTTGCGGCGTCATCGTCATCTCCTCTCGTTTCGGGACGGCGCGGTCGCGCCGTCGGAACAAGAAGTGGTGGGCCGCTGTGACGGTATCAAGGCGTTGCGGCATCCGGGCCCGCGCTGGTCTGCGCGATCAGTACAGACCGGCCACTTCGCCGAACTCGTCCTCTTCCGGCGGCAGCAGATTGCCGCGGTTGAGCACGACGACATTGGTGCCCGTCGGCACGCGGCTATGCAGGTCGATGATGTCCTGGTTGAACAGCCGGATGCAGCCGCTCGAAACGGATTGCCCGATCGACCAAGGCTCGGTCGTTCCGTGGATGCGGTACATCGTGTCCTTGCCGTCCTTGTAGAGATACAGGGCGCGGGGACCGAGCGGGTTCTCCAGCCCCGGCTCCATGCCGCCGGCCCATTGCGCGTTGCGCTCGGGCTCGCGGGCGATCATCGCCTTGGTCGGGGTCCAGCGCGGCCAGGCGGCCTTGCGGCCGACGACGGCGCGGCCGCGCCAGGCCATGCCCTGCTTGCCGACGCCGATGCCGTAGCGGATGGCGCGGCCATTCTCGCGCACGAGATAGAGATAGCGATTATCGGTGTCGACCACGATCGTGCCGGGGGTTTCGCGCGTCTCGTAGGCGACTTCCCGGCGCAGATAACGGGTGTCCACATCGGAGATGTCGGTCGCCGGCAGCGGATAGGGCTCGTCCGGCTTCTCGCCATACATGGCCAGATATTGCGGGTTCACCAGCGGCATGCTCGCCTGCTGGATCGGCGCGGGCTGAGAGCTGACGCAAGCGGCGAGGATGACGGGCATGAGCAGCGCGGACAGGCGCTTGAGCGCGGTGGAAAGGCTGGCGGCGAACGGAAAGGGCACGGCGGAAGACATTCCTTGACGACGAAGGTGACGGCAACGGTGACAACGGTCAGCGGGTCGACTCTGTTCCCGCTGTTGGCGTGAACGCATGACCATCTATGCCCGGCTGTGGCGATGCCGTGGGAACGGTGTGGCGAAATCACGGCGCGGCCGCCCTGTGGCCGCCATGCAACGCCACGCCAGAACCGGGCGTTACAGTCGCATGCGTCGAGATTGCTTCGGGCGGGGCCATCACATCTTGGCGGCGTAGTACAGGCGGCCGGCGACAGCCCACCATAATGAATGATGCGGATAAAAACGGCGCTCAAAATTCAATAATTACATTTTTGTTTTGGAGATAAGAAGTCGAGTTTGGGCGGAGATGAATGTTGTGTTGCGCTTCGCTCTGGCTGCCTGCGCCACAAAGGGATCAGTTTGAGGATTCGCGACATCAGAGCCTCGAAAAATTCCCGTGATGGCTCCGGAGACACTGATTCATAGCGGGTAAAAGCGCTTGAATTGTGGGAAAAAACTGCAAATTATGCCGTATTTATCCTTTTTTAAGCAGTCATGTCATAGAAAATTACTGCAATCCTTTAAAGACACCAACGTAAGGCGCATCAGATGAAGTCTATCCGCGGAAAGCTCCTGTCGATGATGGCGATCATAGCGTTGGGGGCGGTTATTTCGGCAGCGCTCGCGCTTTTCGCACTCAACCGTTCTGGCGGGCTGGGCGACCGCTCCAGCCTGCAGGCGAGCATCGCGCTGACCACGGAGCGGATCAATGCGCGGGTGTTCGCCGTGGTGATGGACGCGCGCGGCATCTACGTGTCCAAGACCGCCAGCGAGGCCGAACCCTTCGCCAAGGGCATGGAGGCGAGTTTTGCGATTCTGAAGAGCCTGACGACCGATCTCAAGCGCCTGCTCCCATCCGAGGAGCGCGAGCGCTACCAGCAGATCGAGCAGGCGATCAACTCGTTCATCGCCTACCGCTCCGAAACCATCCGGCTCGGCCGGGAGGTTTCGACCGCGGCCGCCAACGCCCAGGGCAATAATGAAATGAACCGCGCCAACCGCAAGGCGCTCAACGATGTTCTGGGGGCCTTCGGCAAACGCAATGAGGAGGCAGGCAGTGCGCTGGCGGCGGAGTCCGACCAGTTCACCAGCCTGGTCAAATGGCTGCTGCCCCTTGTGCTGTTCGTGGCTCTCATCGGTTCTTTCGTCACGGCGCTCCTGTTCGGTCAGCGCTCGATCGCAACGCCCATCCTCGATCTGAGCCGCGTAATGTCGCGGCTCACCGCCGGCGAGACCAGGATCGACGTGCCGTATACGGGGCGCGGCGACGAGATCGGCCAAATGGCCCGCGCCGTCTTGGTGCTGCGCGAAAGCACTGAGAAGGTCGCGACGCTGCAGGAGCAAGAGCGCGAGGAGGCGCAGCGCCGGCTGCAGGCGGCCGAATCGATGGCCTCCGTCGTCTCCGATGTCGGAGAGGTTGTCGCGGCCGCCGCCGCAGGCGATTTCACGGCGCGGCTGCAGATCGAGCATGCCGACGAGCAGATGCAGAAGCTCGTCGCAGGCATCAACGAGATCAATGCGGT
>JBKBRD010000104.1:0-9617 GCA_046292405.1 Allobosea sp.
ATGGGCGGCGAGATCGCGCAGGAGCGCGAATGGAACCATGATGGCGAGATCGACTGGGATCTGCTGAAGAATCCGCGCCATAGCGGCGTGCAGGCGCTGGTTGGCGACCTCAACCGGATCTACCGCGACCTGCCCGCTCTGCATGCGAGCGACGCGTCCGCCGCCGATTTCCGCTGGCTGATCAAGGACGACAGCGACAACAGCGTCTTCGCCTATCTGCGCTCGCGCGCGGGGCATGAGCCCGTGCTGGTCGTCGTCAACATGACGCCGGTTCCGCGGCACGGATACCGGATCGGCGTGCCGCAGGCGGGGCTCTGGCGCGAAATCCTCAACAGCGACGCCGCGCATTACGGCGGTTCGGGCGTCGGCAATGGCGGGGGCGCGCATGCTCATGCCGGACATGCGGGGCAGGATGCCGTGCTGGAGCTGATCCTGCCGCCGCTCGGCGCGCTGGTCTTCAGCTTTGAGGGCGGCTGATCGCGCCGGGCATGCTAGGAACGCTGGCGCGCTGGGGCGCAGGGAAGGGCTTGACGTGGATATCGTCGTGAAACCGAACGGGCCGGAGGGCTGGTCCCTGGTCGATCTGCTGGGCCGGGACATGGGTCTCGTCAAGGAAGTCGCGCCGGGAGAGTTCCGCATCATTCCGGGCGCGCGGGTGGCGGAAACGATGCAGGCGATGAAGCATGGCCCCTATGGCGGGCTGGACGCGGCGCTGTCGGCGATCGAAACCCATTTGCGCGCGACCTGCCGGCTGGCGGCGGAAGTCCCGCCCACGGACCATGCCGACAAGGGCGAGCGCGATGACGACGCCTGAACCGCAATCCGTGATCGAGCGGCCCGAGCGAGCCCGCTTCGAGCTGCCCTTCGAAGGCGGCGTCGCCTTCGCCAGCTATCGCCAGGAGGGTGAGCTTCTGGTGGTGACGCATACCGAGGTCCCCGCCGCCTTCAACGGCCGGGGCATCGGCTCGCGGCTGGCGCGCGGCATCTTCGAGACGGCGCGCGCGACCGGGCGGCGGGTCGTGCCCGCCTGTTCCTTCATCGCCGACTGGGCGGCGCGGCATCCGGATTTCAACGACGTGCTCGGCCGGCGCTGACGGTCGCGTTGGTCAGGCGTCGCCGTCCTTGATCGACCGGCGACCCGCCCAGCGCTCGATCGAGTGGTCGATCGCCAGCAGCAGCACCGCCAAACCCGTCGCAGTCAGCAGGATCGCCCAGTCGCCGCGGCCAGCGGCGCAGCCGAGCGCCGCCGTCACCCAGACCGCAGCGGCGGTCGTCAGCCCGCGCGGCGTCTCGTCCGATTTCGCCAGGGTGATGACGCCGGCGCCGAGAAAACCGATTCCCGTCAGCACGCCCTGCACGACACGGCTGGCGGCGTCGGCGTCGCCAGGATCGGTAAAGATCGCGGCCGCCGTGGCCGTACCCAGCCCAACCAGGCCGAAGGTGCGGATGCCCGCGCTCTTCTGCTTGAGCGTCCGTTCCCAACCGACGACCACGCCCGCCATCATGCCCGCGAGCAATCGCAGGATGAGGTCGAATTCCATCCAGACCAATGCGTCCATGCCGCCCCTGCCTCTGAGAGGCTCTCGTTTTTCGCCGCGACGCCAGTTCCCACCGCAGCCGGCCGCGCCGCAGCCGTCAGGGTAACAGGACGCGCCGTCGTCTTGTTCCGTCGCTTGGAGCCGCGGGCCGCAACGGCGCCGATTGATCCACCATCAGACAATCAGTCAATCAGTTGACAGCCGGAAAATTTTTGAACAGGGTCCGCTCCGCTCGCCTCGCAGAAGGCGCCGATCGGTGGAGGACAACGCCATGACTGCAACCTCGAAACCCGGCTCTCTCGGAGCTGCCACCCGCCGCGCCGTGCTGCTGGGCGCCGCCGGCGCCATCGCGGCGCCCCATGTCATTCGCGATGCGGTCGCGCAGGGCAAGGCCGTCAATGTCGGCGTCATCCTGCCGCTATCGGGCGCCAATGCGCAGTTCGGCATCAATTCCCGCAATGGCATCGAGCTCGTCGCCGACGAAATCAACGCCGCTGGCGGCATCAAGGCTCTGGGCGGGGCGCGCATCAACCTCGTCGTCGCGGATTCGACCTCGACCCCAACCACGGCGGCCAATGTCGCGCAGCGCCTGCTGACCCAGAACGACGTCGTCGCGATTCTCGGGGCCTTCGCCTCCTCGCTGACGATCGCGATCTCCGAGGTGACCGAGCGCCGCGGCGTGCCGCTGCTGACCATGTCCTTTTCGGACCAGATCACCGGACGCGGCTTCCAGAACATCTTCCAGGTCGTCGCCAAGGCTTCGGTGATCGGCAAGGCGCAGTTCGACGGCACGCTGGCGATCGCGGCGGCTGCGGGCCAGAAGCTCGAGAAGGTCGCGATCATGTACGAGGACACGGCCTATGGCACGTCGCAGGCCGCCGGCCTTCGCGAGGGCGCCAAGGCCGCCGGCGTGCAGCTGGTGATGGACGACGCCTATCCGCTCGGCATCACCGACGTGACGCCGCTGATCAACAAGCTGCGCGCCTCGGGGGCGCAGGCGGTGTTCCCGGTCTCCTACCTCAACGACTCGCTGCAGATCATCCGGGCCATGCGCCAACAGCGAATCACCATCCCCGCGATTGGCGGCGCGGCCGGCTATGTCATTCCGGATTTCGAGAAAGGCCTGGGCGAATTCGCCGAGGGCGTGCTGTCGATCTCGCCGGCCAATTACGACCTCGCCCCCGAGCTGACCGAGCGCTTCCGCAAGCGCTTCGGCTATTTCATGGTGCATGAGGCGCTCGAACACGCGGTCTGCATGGATGTGCTGGCGCAGGCGATCGAGAAGGCCAAATCGGTCAAGCCGGACGATCTGCGCAAGGCGCTGCAGGAGACCCGCTTCGAGGGCGGCTGGACCAAGGCGATGACCGGCGGCGGCGTCCAGTTCGACAAGACCGGGCTCAACACCCTGTCGGTGCCGGTGATGGTGCAGTGGCGCAACAAGGAGCTCGTCTCCGTCTGGCCGTCCGACGTCGCCAAGGCCAAGGCCGTCTGGGCGAGCTGAACCCGGCGCGCGAGCCCGGCTGACGAGAAGCGGAGAGCCAGCAACATGGCAGTGATACAGGCCATCCTCGATGGGCTGATGATTGGCGGCGTCTATGCCGTGATCTCCATCGGCCTGACGCTGGTCTTCGGCGTGATGGGCATCGTGAACTTCGCCCAGGCGGAGTTCCTGATGCTCGGCATGTTCGTCGCCTATTACGCCTGGGCCTGGCTCGGGCTCGATCCGCTGCTGGCGGCGCCGCTCGCTTTCATCGTGGTGTTCGCGCTCGGCGCGCTGCTGCAGCGCTTCCTGATCCGGCGCGTGCTGAAGGCGCCGGAGGTGGCGCAGATCTTCCTCACGGTCGGCCTGCTGATCGTGCTGGAGAATGCGGCGCTGCTGATGTTCGGCTCCGGCTTCCGCTCGGTCTCGACGCCCTACCAGACCTCCTCGCTGCAGCTCGGGCCGCTGTTCATCTCGGTCCCCTATCTCGCCGCCTTCGCCATGTCGGTTGCGTCGGGGCTGGCGCTCTGGCTGTTCCTGAAATCGAGCTGGTTCGGCCGGGCGATGCGGGCCACCGCGCAGGATCCGATGGCGGCGCGGCTGATGGGCATCGACGCCGACCGCATGCACATGCTCGCCTTCGCGCTCGGCGTCGGGCTGACCGCCTTCGGCGGCGCCGTCATCTTGCCCTATCTCACGGCCTCGCCTACGGTCGGCGCGCAATTCGTCGTGCTGATGTTCACGGTGGTGGTGCTGGGCGGACTCGGCTCGGTCGCGGGCGCGGTGGTGGGCGGGCTAGCGGTCGGCATCATCCAATCGCTGTCGACGCTGGTGTTCCCGATCCAGCTGCAGAACCTCGTATTGTTCGTCGTCTTCATCGCGGTGCTGGCCTTCCGGCCCAAGGGGCTGCTGGGAGCGGCGCGATGAAGGCCCTCTCCCCGCCGCAATGGCTCGGCCTGGCGCTGCTGGCCCTGCTCGCCATCGCCCTGCCCTTCGCCTTCGACCCGCGCGGCTACGGCATCCGCATCCTGTGCCTGTCGCTGCTGTTTGCCGCCATGGCCCAGTCCTGGAACATCGTCGCCGGGCTGGCGAATCAGATTTCGCTCGGCCACGCCGCCTTCTTCGGCATCGGCGCCTATACGTCGACCTTGCTGCTGATCCATTTCGGCATTTCGCCCTGGCTCGGCATGATCGCCGCGGCGATGCTCGGCGGGCTGGCGGCGCTGTTGATCAGCCTGCCGACCATGCGGCTGCGCGGGCACTACTTCGCGCTGGCGACGCTGGCCTTCGGCGAGGTGATGCGGGTGATCAGCAACAGCTGGGGCGGGCTGACCGGCGGGCCGGTCGGCATCTCCGTGCCCTTCGCCAAGCCGAGCCTCGGCCTGATGCAGTTCGCCGACACCCGCGCCTCCTACTGGCTGATGCTTGGGGCGCTGGTCGTCGTCACCGTGATCTTCATCGCGATCAAGCGCAGCCGCCTCGGCTATCGCCTGCGCGCGATCAAGGAGAACGCCGATGCGGCCGAGGTGATCGGCGTCGACACGACGCGAACCAAAATCATCGCGGCGGTGATCTCGGGCGCGCTGACCGCCAGCCTCGGCACGCTCTACGCCCAGTTTCAGTTCTTTTTCGATCCCGACACCGTCTTCGGCGTCGGCGCGATTTCGGTGCGCATGGCGATGATCGCCATCGTCGGCGGCATCGGCACGGCGGCCGGCCCGATCCTCGGCGCCTTTTTCGTCATTCCGCTTGAAGAAGCGGCCAACCAGATCTTCTCCGCGCAGGCGGCGGGCATGTCGCAACTCGTCTTCGGCGTGCTGCTGATCCTGGTCATCCTGGTGGAGCCGCGCGGCTTCATGGCGATCGGGCCGCGCATCAGGCGCCTGCTGCACAAGGGAGGGCGCTGATGGCCGCCCCGCTGCTCGAGGTCTCCGGCGTCGGCAAGCGCTTCGGTGGGCTGCAGGCGCTGTCGAACGTATCGCTCACGGTCGGCGAAGGCGAGATCGTCGGTCTGATCGGCCCCAACGGCGCCGGCAAGACCACGCTGTTTTCGACGCTGGTCGGGCTGCACCGCCCCGATAGCGGCGCGATCCGGCTCGAAGGGCGCGATCTCGTCGGGCTGAAACCGCACAGGATCGCGGCGGCCGGCATGGTCAAGACCTTCCAGAACGTCGCGCTGTTTCTCGAATCCTCCGTGCTCGACAATGTGCTGACGGGCGGGCTGATGCGCCATTCCGTCGAGGATGCCCGCAAGCTCGCCCGGCGCTGCCTGGAGCGCGTCGGCATCGGGTCGATCGCCGACAAGCTCGCGGGCGATCTCTCCTTCCCCGAGCGGGCCCGCGTCGAGGTAGCGCGGGCGCTGTGCACGGAGCCGCGCATCCTGCTGCTGGACGAGGCGATGGCCGCGCTCAACCATGCCGAGATGGACGCGTTCATGCTGCTGCTCAGACAGCTGCGCGAGGAAGGGCTGACGCTGATCGTCGTGGAGCATCATATGCGCGCGATCATGGCCCTGTGCGAGCGCATCGTGGTGCTGAATTTCGGCCAGCTCATCGCTGCCGGCTCGCCCGCCGAGATCGCCCGCGACCCGGCGGTGATCGAGGCCTATCTGGGGCGGTCCGAGACATGAAAAGGCAAGGATGATGGCGAGCGTCTCTCCCCTGCTGGCGATCGAGCGGGTCAGCGCCGGCTACGGCGCCATCGAAGTGCTGCACGAGGTCTCGATCACGGTCGGCGCCGGCGAATTCGTCTGCGTCATCGGGGCCAACACCGCCGGCAAGAGCACGTTGCTGCGCACGATCTCCGGGCTGGTCGCGGCGCGCGGCAGCATCCGCTTCGAGGA
Organism: Allobosea sp.; assembly: GCA_046292405.1. Taxonomy (GTDB): domain Bacteria; phylum Pseudomonadota; class Alphaproteobacteria; order Rhizobiales; family Beijerinckiaceae; genus Allobosea. The sequence continues at coordinate 5,861 of JBKBRD010000104.1, forward strand.
TGTCGAGCTGATCGGCAAACCGTCTCATGAAATCCCGGGGCTCGGCATCGCCCATGTCCCGGAAGGGCGGCATGTGTTTCCGGAGATGAGCGTCGAGGAAAACGTCATGCTCGGGGCCTATTCCGTACGGGCGGCGAGCGATCTCGCCAGCCGGCGCGACGAGGTGCTGACGATGTTTCCGCGGCTGCGCGAGCGGCTGAGCCAGAGCGCGGGCACGCTATCTGGCGGCGAGCAGCAGATGGTGGCGATCGGCCGGGCCTTGATGCTGAAGCCGCGCCTGCTGCTGCTGGACGAGCCGAGCCATGGGCTCGCGCCGAAGATCGTCGACGAGCTTCACGACACGTTTCTCGCGGTCAGCCGCACGGGAACGGCGATCCTGCTGGTCGAGCAGAACACGACGCTGGCGCTGTCGGTGGCGGAGCGCGGCTATGTGCTGGAATCCGGACGCGTCGTGCTGGCGGGCACGAGCGGGGAACTCTCCGGGAACGACGCCGTCCGGAGCGCCTATCTCGGCCTCTGACACCTAGACCTCACGAAAGGACCATCCGATGTCGCAGAGCGATCAGTTCAACAAGGGCTTGGAAGTTCGCCGCAAGGTGCTCGGCGCCGATTATGTCGATGGCAGCCTGGCCAAGGCCGACGACTTCATGATGGCGTTCCAGAACATCACCACCGAATGGTGCTGGGGCTATGCCTGGACGCGGCCGGGCCTCGACCACAAGACCCGCTCGATGCTGAACCTCGCCATGCTGACGGCGTTGGGCAAGCCCAACGAGCTGAAGCTCCACGTCAAGGGCGCGCTGACCAATGGCGTCACGGTCGAGGAGATCAAGGAGATCCTGCTGCACGCGACCGTCTATAGCGGCATCCCGGCCGGGCTCGACGCCTTCAAGGCCGCCCATGAGGTGCTGAAGGCCGAGGGCGCCGTGCCCGCGAGCAAGTAACGGCGAAACGGATCAGCGAGGTCGGCCATGGCGTTCTGGGACGTGTTTGCGCTGCGCTACGCCGTGCACGAGCGTCGCGCGTTCGAGAACTTCATCCGGGCGGAAGACCCGCATGATGCGCCGATGCCGATGGACTATTTCGTCTGGGTGGTGCGCAGGGGCGAGCGCGTCATCGTCGTCGACACCGGCTTCACGCCGGAAGGCGGCGCCCGGCGCGGCCGCACGCTGATCCGGCCGGTCGGCGAGGCGCTGCGGCAGCTGGGCGTGGCGCCCGGGTCGGTCGAGGATGTGGTGATCACCCATCTCCACTATGACCATGCGGGCAATCTCGACCTGTTCCCGAAAGCCCGCTTCCATCTTCAGGAGGCCGAGATCGGCTTCGCCACGGGCCGGCACATGTGCCAGGCCTGCATCCGCTACCCGTTCGACGTCGAGGATGTCGTGAAGATGGTGCGGGCGGTTTATGCCGACCGTGTCGTGTTCCACGATGGCGACGCCGAGCTGGAAGACGGATTGAGCCTGCACAAGGTCGGCGGTCACAGCGCCGGGCTGCAGATGGTGCGCGTTGAAACCGCGCGCGGCCCGGTCGTGCTCGCCAGCGACGCGGCGCATTACCTCGCCAATATCGAACGGCAGAACCCGTTCCCGATCTATTTCGACCTCGGCGCGCTCGCCCAGGGCTGGCGGCTGGCGCGGCGGCTGGCCGGCGCCGACGACCGCGTCATCCCCGGACACGATCCTTACGTGCGCGAGGTCTACGAGGCGGTCGCGGGATCGCAGGGAGAGACGGTCGCCCTGCACACACCGCCGCTGCGCTGAGGCCGTCAGCCGCCGACATGGCGCAGCGCCGCCTGCAGATGCGGGCGGAACAGGTCCGCGTGCTCGCACATCGGGAAATGGCCGAGCCCGTCCATGATGCGCAGCTGCGCGCCCGGAATGAGGGCCGCCAGCTTCGCGCCATCCTCCGGCGTCGCCGAATAATCATAGCTGCCGCACAGCAGTGAGACAGGCATGCGCGTCGCGTCGATGCGCGGCGCGACCTGTTCGCCGTCGAACTCGTCGGAATAGAAGGCGAGATCCCCGGCATAGATCTCGGGCGCGCCCTGCGAATAGATCCAGGCGGCGCGGCGGCGCTGGTCGAGCGGGCTTGTCGGGCTCATCAACCCGCGTACGAAGGCCGCATTGTGCAGCCCGGCATGAACGGCGACATGATGCTGGAACGGGTTGCGCCGACCCGGCGAGCGGAAGGGCGGCTCGATCGCGATGACGCCCGCCACCAGATCCGGGCGTTCGGCAGCGAGCAGCAGCGCCAGCGCCGCGCCCATCGAGCCGCCCGCGACGAACGTCTTCTCGCCCATGAGGCGTTCGATGATCGCGACGCACCAGCCGAGATAGCGTTCGCCAGTCAGCCGATAGGGTTCGCCCTGCCAGCCCTGCGGCGGCATGGAGCGGCCGTGAAACGGCATGTCGGGCGCCAGCATGCGCCAGTCGCGCGCCATATCGACATCCGCGAGCTGGCCGTGGAACTGGCGGGCATCGGCCCCGGCCGTGTGCAGGAAGAGCAGCGGGCGGCCCTGCCCGGCCGTCTCGACATGCACGTCGCAGGGCCCCTCCGGCAGGTCCAGCCGGCGATAGCGGCCTTCGATCTGCGCCATGTCGCGGGCCACCGCATCGGCGCCGGCGGCGGGCGACGCGACGATCTGTTCGAACAGGCGCTCGAGCACGGCGCGCGCCTGGGCGATCTTCAGCGCATCGCCCGTCAAGGTGAAGCCGGGATTGGCGATGGCGAGCGCGGTGAAAGCCTGGAAACGCGGGGGCGGCGGCGTTTGCAGCACCCTGCCCCAATCCTCGGGCGAAGCCTGGATCGTGATGTCGGCGGCGACCCCGGCCTCGAAGCGCAGCGCCCCGTCATCGAGGCGCAGCAGGATCTCGTCGCCCGCGCCTCTGATCGCCAGCACGGCTTGCAGCCCTGCGCCGAGACGGCGCAGCTCGCCATCGCTGCAGGCGGCGGCGATGCGGGCGCGCAGGCTCATGAGCGCGCTCCGCCGGCTTCGGCGAGCGCGCTCAGATGGCGGTGGATCTCGGTGTGATCGGCATCGGCCGCCAGCCCCGCGCGCGCCTGTTCCCACAGCCTCGCCACGGCCTGGATCTGCGGCAGGGGCAGCTCCAGATGCGAGGCGAGGTCTGCGGCGATGCGCAGGTCCTTCGCCATCAGCCCCAGCGAGAAGCCGGAATTATAGGCCTCGCTGATGACGAAGGGCCTCATCTTCACCTCGGTCGAATTGTTGCGCCCGGTCGAGGCGTTCAGCACGTCGACGATCGTCTCCGGGGCGAGGCCGAACTGCTTGCCGACCAGCAGGGCCTCGCAGGCGGCGACGAGACCGGCGGCCGAGACGTAATTGTTGAGCGCCTTCATGGCGTGGCCGGAGCCGATCGGACCCGTCGCGAAGATCGACTTGCCCATCGCCGCCAGAACCGGGCGCGCCCGCTCGACAGCCTCGGCCGGGCCACCGGCCATGATCGCGAGCGAGCCGTCGATGGCGCGCTTGACGCCGCCGGAGACCGGCGCATCGAGCAGGATGAGCCCGAGCGGTTGGAGATCGGCCGCGAGGGCGACCGTGTCGGTGGGCGCCGAGGAGCTCATGTCGATGACCAGCGTCCCCTTCGGCAGGGCCCGCGCCGCGCCGCCTGCGCCGAGCAGGACATCGCGCACGATCTTGCCGTTCGGCAGCATGGTGATCACGAGATCGGCGGTAGCGGCCGCGGCCGACGCCGCGGCGCAGGCGGGGCCGCCCGCGGCGATCAGCGCCGGG
>JBKBRD010000105.1:0-9576 GCA_046292405.1 Allobosea sp.
TGACCGGGCTCGAACTGCCCGTCGTCGAGATGAAGCTGGCGCTTGAGGCGCTCGGCTTCCATGTCTCGGGCGCGGGCGAGCGCGCCAGCGTCTCCGTTCCCTCCTGGCGCGCCGATGTCGGCGGCAAGGCCGATCTGGTCGAGGAGATCCTCCGCATCGCCGGGCTCGACCGGGTCGAGGCGACGCCGCTGCCGCGCATCAAGGGCGAGGTGGTCAAGCCGGTCCTGACCGTTCTGCAGAAGCGCACGCGGCTGGCCAAGCGCCTGCTCGCCAGCCGCGGCATGGTCGAAGCGGTCACCTGGTCCTTCATTTCGCATGACGCCGCCACGCTGTTCGGCGGCGGCTCGCGCGAGCTTGCTCTGGCCAACCCGATCGCGGCCGATCTCTCGGATATGCGCCCGTCGCTGCTCCCGGGGCTGATCGCCGCCGCGCAGGCCAATGCCGATCGCGGCTTCGGCGATGTCGCGCTGTTCGAGGTCGGGCAGGTGTTCAAAAGCGACGCGCCGGAAGGCCAGCTCATGGCCGCTGCCGGCCTGCGCCGCGGCACGGCCCGGTTGGAAGGCGTCGGCCGCCATTGGGACGGCGCGTCAAGGTCGGTCGAGGCGCTCGACGCCAAGGCCGATGTGATGGGGCTTCTCGCCGGGCTCGGTGTCGCCGTCGGCGGGCTGCAGATCGTCGCCGGCGGCCCGAACTGGGCCCATCCCGGCCGCTCCGCCACGCTGCAATTCGGCCCCAAGGGCGTCATCGGCGCCTTTGGCGAGGTCCATCCCAAGGTGCTGAAGGCGCTGGATGTGAAGGGGCCGCTGGTCGCTTTCGAAATCCACCTCGACGCGCTGCCGCTGCCGAAACAAAAGCCGACCAAGGTCAGACCGAAGCTGGCTTTGTCGGGCTTCCAGCCGGTGACGCGCGATTTCGCCTTCATCGTCGACAAGGCGGTCGCCGCCGGCGACATGCTGAAGACGGCGCAGAACGCCGACCGCGCGCTGATCTCGGATGTCGCCGTCTTCGATCTCTACGAGGGGCAGGGCGTTGAGTCCGGCCGCAAATCGGTGGCGCTGGCCGTCACGCTGCAGCCGGTCGAGAAGACGCTGACGGAAGCCGAGATCGAGGCCGTCGGGGCGAAGATCGTCGCCGAGATGGCCAAGCGCTACGGCGCCGCGCTGCGGGGGTAGGGGCTGGGGTCCCGCGCCCCTGGTCCGATATCCGCCAGCCTCGTCGCGGGGCGGCAAGCCGCGCGGCTGCGCTATTGCGCGCTGATTGTGTAATAATCCGATCGCGCATTTCAGCGGCTTTCGGGGTATCGGCTGTGTGCTGATCGCAACAAGCTAGGCTCCATGTCCGTCACCGAACGCCCCGTCACCGACACGCTGTTCCCCGGCTTCCGCCTGCTGGACGTTCAGACATCCGGCGCGCGCATCCGCCTCCGCGTCGGCGGGCAGGGTCCGGCGCTGCTGCTGTTGCACGGCTATCCGCAGACCCATGTCCTCTGGCACAAGCTCGCGGCGCGGCTGCGGGACCGCTTCACCCTGCTCTGCGCCGATCTGCGCGGCTATGGCGACAGCGAGAAGCCGCCCACCGACGCCGAGCATGCTCCCTATTCCAAGCGCGCCATGGCGCAGGACATGACCGAGGCCATGAGCGCTCTCGGTCATGAGCGTTTCATGGTCGGCGCGCATGATCGCGGCGCCCGCGTCGCCCACAGGCTGGCGCTCGACCACTCCGACCGCGTGACGCGGCTTGCGACGCTCGACATCGCGCCCACCCGCGAAATGTACGCCAACACCACAGACGCCTTCGCCCGCGCCTATTGGCACTGGTTCTTCCTGATCCAGCCAGCGCCATTCCCGGAGCGGATGATCGGGGCCGATCCCGAGGCCTATTGGCGCAAGAAATGCGGCTCCGGCGCGGCCGGGCTGTCGCCGTTTTCGCCCGAGGCGCTGGCGCATTATCTGCGCTGCTTCGCCGATCCCGCCGCCATTCATGGCAGCTGCGAGGATTACCGCGCCGCCGCCGGCATCGACATCCGCCATGACGACGAGGATGGCGGGCGCAGGCTGACGCAGCCGCTGCTGGCGCTCTGGGGCGAGCACGGCGTCATCGGCCGCTGCTTCGATCCGCTGGCGCTGTGGCGTCAGCGCGCCGAGGATGTGCGCGGCCATGGCCTGCCGGGCGGGCATTATCTCGCCGAAGAGCTGCCGGATGCGGTGGCTGCGGAATTTCTGGCATTTTTTGGAGAGCAACCATGACCGGGACCAATCGCGTCTATCGCATCGCCGTGATCGCAGGCGACGGCATCGGCAAGGAGGTCATGCCCGAGGGCGTGCGCGTGCTCGAGGCCGCGGCGAAGAAATACGGCTTCGAACTCAGGCTCGACAGCTTCGATTTCTCCTCCTGCGATTATTACGAGAAGCACGGCAAGATGCTTCCCGACGATTGGAAGCAGCAGATCGGCGGCCATGACGCGATCTTCTTCGGCGCGGTCGGCATGCCCGCGCAGGTGCCGGACCATGTCTCGCTCTGGGGCTCGCTACTGCTGTTCCGGCGCGAATTCGACCAATACGTCAACCTGCGCCCGGTCAGGCTGATGCCGGGCGTACCCGGCCCCCTGGTCGGTCGCAAGCCCGGCGATATCGACTTCTTCGTCGTGCGCGAGAACACCGAGGGCGAGTACTCGTCCGTGGGCGGGCGCATGTATGCCGGCACCGTGCGCGAGATCGTGCTGCAGGAAACCGTGATGAGCCGCGTCGGCGTCGACCGCGTGCTGAAATACGCCTTCGAGCTCGCCATGCGCCGGCCGCGCCGCAAGCTGACCTCCGCCACCAAGTCGAACGGCATTTCCATCACCATGCCCTATTGGGACGAGCGGGTGAAGGAGATGGCCAGGAGCTATCCGGATGTGACGGTCGACCAGTACCATATCGACATCCTCACCGCGCATTTCGTGCTGAATCCCGACCGTTTCGACGTGGTGGTCGCCTCCAACCTGTTCGGCGACATTCTGTCCGATCTCGGCCCGGCCTGCACCGGCACGATCGGGATCGCGCCCTCGGGGAACATCAACCCGACCCGCGAATTCCCCTCGCTGTTCGAGCCGGTGCACGGCTCGGCGCCCGATATTGCCGGCCAGGGCATCGCCAACCCGATCGGCCAGATCTGGTCGGGCGCGATGATGCTCGATCATCTCGGCGAGCATGAAGCGGCCAAGGGCATCGAGGCCGCCATCGAGCGCGCCCTGGGCGACGCCAGGACGCGCACGCGCGATCTCGGCGGCTCGCTGAACACGCAGGCCGCCGGCAAGGCGGTCGAACAGGCGCTCTGACCGGCGCGCCGCAGACAGGTCGGCGCGCCGATCGAGCAACAGAGGACGTTTCATGGACAGTCTCATCGCAACGCTTGTCGATCCCACCGCCTGGGGCAAGCTGTTCGAGATCGTCGCGCTCAACATCGTGCTGTCCGGCGACAATGCCGTGGTGATCGCCCTGGCCTGCCGGGCTCTGGCGCCCGCGCAGCGCGCCAAGGGCATCGCGCTGGGAGCTGGCGTCGCGGTGGTGCTGCGGGTGATCTTCACCGTGCTGATCGCCTCGCTGCTCAACATGCCGTTCCTGCATATTGTCGGGGCGCTGCTGCTCGTGTGGATCGCGGTGAAGCTGATCGTCGAGGATGGCGAGCAGGATGAGGATTCAATCCAGGCCAGCAGCCGGCTCTGGAAGGCGGTTCAGACGGTCGCGATCGCCGACATCATCATGAGTCTCGACAATGTCCTCGCCATCGCCGCTGTCGCCAAGGATTCCGTGCCGCTGCTGATCGCAGGCCTCGTCGTGTCGATCCCGTTGATTGTGCTGGGCGCCTCGCTGATCACCAACCTTCTCGCCAAGTTTCCGATGCTGGTCTGGGCCGGCGCCGGCCTGCTCGGCTGGGTCGCGGGCGAGATGTTCGACACCGATCCCTGGTTGATCGACCGTTTCGGCGCGCAAACCCTGCACGCCCTCGAATATTATTCCGCTGCCCTCGGCGCGCTGCTCGTGCTCGGCCTGGGCTATTTCCTCAAGAAACGCCGGCCAGATCCGGCCCTGTAAGAAGGGACTGACCGACATATGGACTTCTCCTCCTCCCAATTCTGGGTGTCGCTGCTCCAGATCATCTGGATCGACCTCCTGCTATCGGGCGACAATGCCGTCGTCATCGCGCTGGCCTGCCGCTCGCTGCCGGAAAAGCAGCGCAAGATCGGCATCTGGCTTGGAGCATCCGCAGCCATCGGCCTGCGAATCCTCTTCGCCCTCGTCGTCTCCTATCTGCTCAACGTGCCCTTCCTGAAAGTGGCAGGCGGCCTCATGCTGTTCTGGATCGCTATCAAGCTCGCCATGGGCGAAGAGGAGGCCCACAGCGACATCGCCGCGAGCGACTCGCTGTGGAAGGCCGTGCGCACCATCGCCATCGCCGATGCTGTGATGAGCCTCGACAATGTCATCGCCATCGCGGCGGCGTCGCGCGGCCATCCCGAGCTGTTCATCTTCGGCCTGCTGCTGTCGATTCCGCTGATCATCATGGGCGCGCAGTTCCTGACCTCGATCATCGAGCGCTATCCGATCCTGGTCTGGCTCGGCGCCGCGCTGCTGGGCTGGATCGCCGCCGAGATGATTTTGGGCGACGCCTTCGTGGTGCGCTGGCTGCAGGTCAACATGCCAAGCTGGGTGGTGGCGGTGTCGCCGGACGTCAATCCGCTCGGCCTCACTCCCGCGGCCTTGCCCCACTACGTCACCTCGATCCTGGGCGCGGCCCTGGTCTGCATCGTCGCCTATGTGCTCAAGCGGCGACGTCCGGTCGATAGCGGGCTCTGACCGGCCAGCTCATGCCGTAAAAATGAATACAGCGGCGGCCAGGTCTTCCTGGCCGCCGTTTTTCATGGCGCGGAGCCAGCCCTGCGCGGTCGTCGGCCGCTGTCCATCGTCGATGCGGAAGCGCTCGCCCTCCAGCCGCACGCAGAAGCTGTCGGGCGCGCGCAGGAAACCGGCGCCCAAGGCCTTCACATAGGCCTCCTTGGCGGCCCAGATCCGGGTGAAGCCGAGCGGCCGGGCAGCGGCCGGCAGAGCGTCGATCGCCGCCCGCTCCGCCTCATGCAGCATGCTGGTTGGGAAGGGGGCTGGCGTCAGCGCTTCGATATCGACCCCGACCGGATTTTGCGCCAGCGCCAGCGCGACGACGCCGCCCCGCGTCGCCAACGAGATGTGCAGCTCGGGGAGCCCGGCGAGTTGCGGCCGGCCGGCGTCGTCATGCGCGATCGCGACCGGCTGCCCAAGCTGCCGTCCAAGCACCTCCCGCGCCACTCTCCGGCGCAGGGCCGAGCGCTCGTCGATGGTGCGCGGGGCGCGGCCCGTGGCGATCAGCCAGACGGCGGGCAGCGAGTCGGCGATGGCGGCGCGGTCAAGCCAGTTCATCGGATGATGATAGGCTGGCCAGGATTGGCCGCCAATCTGTGGCGGACAACCGGCTTGAAGCAGCGCAGGGGCTGACGCGAAACGGTCAAATCGCCAACGGCCCTCATCCTGAGGAGCTGCGTCAGCGGCATCTCGAAGGATGATCGCCGTGGTTCCGGAACCTCCTGGATCATCCTTCGAGACGGCCCTGCGGGCCCGCTCAGGATGAAGACCCGTGGGCCTCTCGCGACCCGCGTCGCAACGCGTCCCGCGTCGGGTTCATGCGCTCGCTCCGCCGGCGAGCGTTGACGCGGTCTCGCGCAGAGGCTTTGAAAAAGCGATGTCACCCGCCCCCGATGCTCCTGCCCAACCCGACCGACGCCTGACGATCTCGCTTGCCGGCATGGCGCTGGGAATGCGCCGGGTCACCGTGCTCATGCCCGGCGTCGTCGTCTTCGCCGTCGCCTTCGGCGCGGCGGCGTCGGCCAAGGGCCTCACTCTGGTCGAGGCGCTGCTGATGAGCGGGCTGGTCTATGCCGGGGTGGCGCAGCTGGTCGCCATGGAGGTCTGGCGGCCGGAATGGAGCTGGGGCGCCATCGCCGGGCTGGCGGTGCTGACGGCCACGGTCAATTCCCGCATGGTGCTGCAGGGCGCCTCGCTGCAGCATTGGTTCGGCGCCTATCCCAAGCGTCTCAACGCGCTGCAGCTGTTCTTCTTCACCGACGCCAACTGGATGATCGGCACGCGCTACCATGCCGAAGGCGGGCGCGATCTCGGCGTGCTCGTCGGGGCCGGCGTGCTGCTCTGGCTGGTCTGGGTGCTCGCCACCATACCGGGCTATCTGCTCGGCGCGCTGGTGGCCGACCCCCGCACCTACGGCATCGACCTGGTCATGCCGATCTTCTTCGCGGCGATGATCGTGCCGCTCTGGCGCGGCCGGCGCGCCGCCGTGCCCTGGGTCGTGGCCGGCCTGACGGCGCTGGTCACGGCCAAGCTGGTCGATGGCTACGCCTTCATCCTGGTCGGCTCTCTGACCGGCGCCGTGCTCGGAGCGTTCCTCGATGACCCTGCCTGAGCTGGGGGCCTGGGGGCCCTATCTCGCCATCCTGGCGATGGCGCTGGCGACCTATGCCTGCCGCATCTCCGGCGTGGTGCTGATGGGCTTCGTGCCGTTGACGCCGCGCGTCCGCCGCGGGCTGGCGGCCTTGCCCGGCTCCATCGTCTTCGCCACGGTGATCCCGCTGATCGAGCGGCTGGGGCTTGCGGCGGCACTGGCGCTGCTGGCCGCGATCGGCAGCATGGTTCTGCGCCGCAGCGAGCTGCTGGCGCTGATCGTCGGCATGAGCGTTGTCTCGGCGGCGCGCGCGCTCGGCTTCTGAACCATAACCCACGCCGATCGGATCCATCACATCCCGTCATCCTCGCGCGGGCTGGCCGGTGTTGACGCGGCCCATGCCAGGGCAGACGGTGGCCGCCAATGAATTTTGCTGATCGGAGCGCCGCAATGGCTTGGTATTCGCAGACCTGGACCTGGTTCAACGGGGAGTGGCACGAGGGCAATCCCGGCATCATGGGGCCGCGCACCCATGCCAGCTGGCTCGCCTCCTGCGTCTTCGACGGCGCCCGCTACTTCGACGGCAAGATGCCCGACATCGACCAGCACGCCGCCCGGGTGAACCGCTCCGCCACGGCGCTCGGCCTGAAGCCGACCATGGAAGCCGAGGCGATCGTCGCCAAGGCGCATGAGGGCGTCAAGAAATTCAGCCCCGGCACGGCGCTCTATGTGAAGCCGATGTACTGGGCCGAGGCCGATGGCATGTCGACCATCATGGGCGATCCCGAATCGACGCAGTTCTGCCTCTGCCTGTTCGAGGCGCCGATGCCGCAGCCGAGCGCCGGCTTCACCGTGACCAAGGGCGAATTCCGCCGCCCGACGATGGAGACCATGCCGACCGACTCCAAGGCCGGCTGCCTCTATCCCAACAATGCCCGCATTTTGCGCGCCGCCAAGGCGGCCGGCTTCGACAATGCGCTCGTGCTCGACATGCTGGGCAATGTCGCGGAGACCGCGACCTCCAACATCTTTATGGCCAAGGACGGGGTGGTGAAGACGCCGCTGCCGAACGGCACCTTCCTGAACGGCATCACCCGCCAGCGGGTCATCGGCCTGATGCGCGAGAGCGGCGTCACCGTCGAGGAGACGAGCTTGCGCTACAGCGATTTCGAGCAGGCCGACGAGATTTTCATCTCCGGCAATTACTCGAAGGTGATGCCGGTCTCGCGCATCGACAATGTCACGCTGCAGCCTGGCCCGCTCTTCCGCAAGGCCCGCGAGCTTTACATGGATTTCGCCGGCGGCAAGGCCGGCTGATCCTAGCTCAACGCAGCAGCCGCATCAGGCCGCTCGCTTTCAGCGCTATGAAGGTCGCCGCGACATAGACGCTCGCGGCGACCGCGCCCACGCAGAGCAGCGCCACCAGATTGGGCTCGATCGGCGCCGCCTGCGCCATCGCACGCACCGGCCCGGCCGCATAGCGGGCCGCCAGCCCGGCCAGTACGGTCGCGACCGTCAGCAGCGCCATCAGCGGCAATAGACCTTGTTCCGGCCTGGCCCAGCCGCGCCTGACGCCCAGCACCGTCAGCGCGACGACATTGACCCAGGCGCCCGCCGCGGTGGCGAAGGCGAGCCCCGGCGCGCCCCAGTCGCGCCAAAGCAGAAGCTTGAGCGCGATATTGGCGGCGATGGCGCAAAGCGAGACGATCATCGGCGTGGTCGTGTCGCCGCGCGCCTGGAAGGTCGAGATCTGCGTGCGGATCAGCACGATCGCCGGCAGCCCGACCGCATAGGCGAACAGCACAGCCCCGGCCGCCTGGCTCGCCGCGGCGTCGAAGCGGCCACGCTCGAACAGGCCGGCGACGATCAGCTCGGGGATGGCGAGGAAGATCGCGACGAAGGGCGCCGAGGCCACGAGCGTCAGCGCAACGGCGCGGTTCTGCGCCCGGTCCGAGGCCGAGACATGGCCCGCCGCGAGCAGGCGGCTCATCGTCGGCAGCAGCACCGTGCCGACGCCGATGGCGATGACCCCGATCGGCAGCTGATAGAGCCGCTCGGCGTAATACAGCGCCGCATAGGCGCCCGCCGGCAGCAGCGAGGCGATGATGGTGTCGGCGAACAGCGCGATCTGCACCCCGGCCGAGCCGATCACCGCCGGCCCGAAGGCCTTGAGGAAGGTCTTCATCTGCGGATCGAGTCGCGGCCGCGCCAGGGCGGTGTCGACGCCGGCCTTGCGTGCGGCGACGCCGAGCAGCAGCCATTCCGCCAGCCCCGCCGCCGCCACGCCCCAGGCCGCCGCATAGGCCGCGTTGGGGAACAGGAAAGCGACGCCGAGCGCCGCGATCAAAGCGATGTTCAGCATGATCGGCGCGGCAGCCGCGGCCGCGAACCGGTCGACGGCGTTGAGATTGGCCGAGAGCAGCGTGACCTGGGTGACGAACAGCAGATAGGGGAAGGTGATCCGCGTCAGCGAGACCGCGAGCTCGAAGCGCAGCGGATCGCCCCTGAAGCCCGGCGCCAGCGCGCTGACGATCTGCGGCATCAGCGGCAGCGCCAGCGCCAGCAGCGCGAGCTGGATGATCAGGTTGAGCGTGAAGATGCGGTTCGACAGCAGCGCCGCCGCCGCCTGCCCCGCCTGCTCGCGCACCTGCAGATAGGTCGGGATATAGGCCTGGTTGAACGCGCCTTCGCCGAAGATCGCGCGGAAATGATTGGGCAGCCGCAACGCCACCGAGAAGGCGTCCATCAGCGCGCCCGCGCCCAGCACGGCCGCCAGCGCAATGTCGCGGGCAAAGCCCGAGATGCGCGACAGCAGCGTGAAGCCGCTGACGGAAAGGATCTTCCTGAACATTGCCGCTTCGCCTCAATCCGCCAGTCGCTCAGCGCCATAGCGTCGGCGGGCGCGCCGGTCCAGCCGCCCTCCCGCCTTCAGTAGCCTCGCCACCGCCGGATGCGCTCGGCCATCTCGGGATGCGCGCGCATCCAGTGGCGGCCAGCGTCATACAGCCTGGCGCGCGCAATGGCGATGGCGCCCAGCGGCGTGCGCGCCCGGCTCAGCATGACATGGCTGCGGAACTCGCCTCGAAAATGCGTCTTGTACTCGTTATT
>JBKBRD010000106.1:0-2115 GCA_046292405.1 Allobosea sp.
GTGGTGGCATCACCGCCTGGAAGGGTGCGTACTGAGTTGTCAAGCCGGTGCCACCGCGGTAAGCCCTCGGCCCGTTGCGCCGCGTCAGCGGCGTCTCGAAGGATGCTTCAGCGGGCGCTGGAACCTGCTTAACGACGAAGCCGTCATGGCGGCATTCCGTGCATCCACGGACGTGGCGCGTGCGCGGCGTCTGCAGTAGCTTGCGCGCCATGTCGAACCAGCCAGCCCCGCCGCGCAAGCCGAACTACACCGCCTTCGGGCTCAAGGCGGAGGCCGAGCCGCTCGGGCCAGGGCTGCACATCGTCGCCACGCCGATCGGCAACCTCCGCGACATCTCCTTCCGCGCGCTGGCGACGCTGGCGGCCGCCGACGCCGTGCTGGCGGAGGATACCCGCACCTCCAAGACGCTGCTGGCGCATTACGGGATTTCCACGCCGCTCCTGCCCTATCACGAGCACAACGCCGCGCAGATGCGGCCGAAAGTGCTGGCGAAGCTGCGCGAGGGCGGCAAGCTCGCGCTGATCTCCGACGCCGGGACGCCGCTCGTCTCCGACCCCGGCTACAAGCTCGTCGCCGATGTCGTGGCCGAGGGGCTTCCGGTCACGGGCATCCCGGGTCCCTCGGCCGTGCTGGCGGCGCTGGTGCTGGCGGGGCTGCCGACCGACCGTTTCTTCTTCGAAGGTTTCCTGCCGCCCAAGGCGGCGGCCCGGCGCGGACGGCTGACCGAGCTCGCCGCCATTCCCGGCACGCTCGTCTTCTTCGAATCGCCGCGTCGCCTGGCCGAGATGCTGGCCGACGCCGCCGCCGTGCTCGGCGCGCGCCCGGGCGCCGTGGCGCGCGAACTCACCAAGTTTCATGAAACGGTGCAGCGCGGACGGCTGCCCGAACTCGCCGCTCATTATGCAGAGGATGAGGAGGCGCGCGGCGAGATCGTGGTGATCATCGGCCCGCCCGGGGCCGACGAACTGGCGCCGGCCGGGGATGTCATCGACGAGCGGCTGCAGGCCGCGCTGGCGCTGGTCTCGCTGAAGGAAGCCGTGGCGCAGGTCGCGGCCGAGACCGGGCAGCCGCGCCGCAAAATCTATGCGCGCGCGCTCGAGCTGACGCGCGAACCGTGACCAGCGACGTCCGCAGCCGCCGCGCCAGGCGCTCCGGCGCGGCCGGATTGCAGGCCGAACGACTGGCCCTGCTCTGGCTTTCGGCCAAGGGCTATCGCCTGCTCGCGCGGCGCTTCGGCGGCAAGGGCGGCGAGATCGACCTGATCCTGCGACGCGGCCGCCTCGTCATCTTCGTCGAGGTCAAGCGGCGCGGCACGATGGAGGAGGCGCTGGCCGCGATCTCTCCGGGCAAGCAGCGCTTCATCGCCGCGCGCGTCCGGCAATGGCTGGCGCAGAACCCCTGGGCGATGGACCATGACCTGCGCGCCGATGCGGTCTTCCTCGCGCCCTGGCGGCTGCCGAATCACGTGCCGGGGGTGTTCGCGCTCAGTCTGTGAGGCTGTCACACATCTGGCTCGGTGAGGCCGAGAACGAAGGCCAGCATCCGATTGAGGGCGAGCATCTGTTCGTCATCGGCGCGACCGAAGACGGGGCCGACCTTGACTCTGGGAACGGCGAAAAGCTTTTCAGCGAGGATATCCGAAGGCTCTCGCAAGCCATTGCGCGGGGTTGGCGACACCGGCAACCGAAACAGCGGGGCGTCCCGCCTGTGTGTGCTGAGCGTTGCGACCAGCACGCTATCAACGGCCTCCAGCCCGTCTGACTGAACGATGATGGCGGGCCTAGGTTTGCCGTAGTCTCCGGATATCGCGACCGTGACGAAGTCGCCGCGTCTCATTTGGACGACGTCTCATCCGAGGATTGATCCGGCCAAGGCGGAGGTCCATCGGGTCCCCAATCATAGGGTTCGCCAACCACATCGGCCATAGCCGCCTCGATGAACCGCATGATTTCGGCACTGTCGGGAGAGGCGTTGATGATCGCCGCCTGCCGCGCCGCCTCTTCGGCGAAACCCGGCGCGTTGACGTCAGGCACCCAAATGCGCAGCAGCTTCAGCCCCTGGCGCTTCTTCGACGCGCGATAACGGGCGAATTTGCTTTGCGAATTCGGGGCGGTC
>JBKBRD010000106.1:2214-9575 GCA_046292405.1 Allobosea sp.
ATGCGCAGCAGCTTCAGCCCCTGGCGCTTCTTCGACGCGCGATAACGGGCGAATTTGCTTTGCGAATTCGGGGCGGTCGCGCGCGCCATCGCCTGGCTCCCATCCCGTTATCGGCCCCTGCCGACCCGGCCCTCGGAGAGTAGCGCGCTACCCTGTCGCCGGTCAATGCAGCGGCGTTGGCGCATCGGGCGCAGATCGGGCCAGCGCCACGCCGCTCTTGCGCGCCATGGCGGCCTCGGTCGATAAGAGCGCCCCCGCCACAGGAGCGCCGCCCATGTCCCTCACCGTCGCCGTCCAGATGGACCCGATCGAGCGCATCCGCATCGCTGGCGATTCCAGCTTCGCGATGATGCTGGAGGCGCAGGCGCGCGGCCACACCCTGTTCACCTACACGCCCGACAAGCTCTCCATGCGCGACGGCAAGGTCACAGCGGCGCTCAAGCCCACCGTGGTGCGCGACATCGAGGGCGACCATGTCACGCTCGGCGCCGAGGAGCGGGTCGATCTCGCCACCATCGACGTGGTGCTGCTGCGCCAGGACCCGCCCTTCGACATGGGCTACGTCACCACCACCCATCTGCTGGAGCGCATCCATCCGCGCACGCTGGTGGTCAACAACCCGGCCCATGTCCGCAATGCGCCCGAGAAGATCTTCGTCACCGAGTTCCCGGACCTGATGCCGCAGACGCTAATCACCCGCGACAAGGCCGAGATCGAGGCGTTCCGCGACGAGTTCGGCGAGATCGTGATGAAGCCGCTCTACGGCAATGGCGGCGCCTCGGTGTTCAAGACCGGCACGGAAGATCCGAATTTCGGTTCGCTGTTCGACCTGTTCTCGACCACCTTCAAGGAACCCTGGGTCGTCCAGCGCTTCATGAAGGAGGTCTCGGAGGGCGACAAGCGCATCATCCTCGTCGACGGCCGCGCCGCCGGCGCGGTCAACCGCGTGCCGGCCGTCGGCGATATCCGCGCCAATATGGTGCGCGGCGGCGCGGCGCGGCCGACCGACCTGTCGAAGCGCGAGCTCGAAATCTGCGAGCGCATCGGCCCCTCGCTGAAGGAGCGCGGGCTGATCTTCGTCGGCATCGACGTGATCGCCGGCAACCTGACCGAGATCAACGTGACATCCCCGACAGGGCTGCGCGCCATCAAGAAGCTCGGCGGGCCGGATCTGGCGGCGGAGCTTTGGGATGCGATCGAGGCGAAGCGGTAGGGGGCGAGTGGCGAATGGCGAGCAGCGGACAGGATCGTTGCCGGCTCCATTCGCCATTCGCTACTCGCCACTATCCCCTCGCCCATTCAACCCATTCTTCTCGTCCCACGCATAGCGCAGCGTCTCGAACCGCATCGTCATCGCGTCGATCAGCAGCAGCCTGCGCACCAGCGGCTCGCCGAAGCCGGTGACGGCGCGGATCACTTCCAGCGCCATCAGCGAGCCGAGCACGCCGGCGAGCGCGCCGAGCACGCCTGCTTCCGCGCAAGGCGCGACCGTTCCCGGCGGCGGCTCATGCGGGAAGAGGCAGCGATAGGTCGGGTTGGGCCTGCCATCCGCGCCGGTCTCGTGCGCGCGGATCGTGGTCAGCGAGCCGTCGAAGCGGCCGAGCGCGGCGGTCACCAGCGGCTTGCGCTCCAGAAAACAGGCGTCGGACACGGCATAGCGCGTGGCGAAATTGTCGGAGCCCTCCGCCACCACATCGTAGAAGGCGATCATGGCGCGGGCATTGTGCGGATCGATCCGCGTCACATGCTCTTCGACCTGCACATGCGGGTTGAGCCGCTTGACGAAGGAGGCGGCGGCGACGGCCTTGCGCGCCCCGACATCGGCGACGCCATAGATGGTCTGGCGCTGCAGATTGGACAGCGACACGACATCGTCGTCGACGATGCCGATATGGCCGACGCCAGCCGCCGCCAGATATTGCAGCAAGGGCGCGCCAAGCCCGCCGGCGCCGATGACGAGCACCCGCGCGCGCTTCAGCGCCTGCTGGCCTGGCCCGCCGATCTCAGGCAGCACCAGATGTCGCGCATAGCGTTCGATCTCGTCGGGATGCAGGCTCATCGGACAGATGTAGGCGTATCGTCAGGCCCGATCAATCGCGCCGCGGCAGGGGTTCGGCAAAGCCCGGCAAGCTGGAAACATCGCTCCGCGCGACCTCGGATCGGCTGATCCGTCGCGCTTGGCCGCGCAGGAAAGCCGTGTCATCGTGCAGCCATAGGGGCGAATAACGGCCCCATCGTCATATAGGGGATCACAATGCGTCTGCACCCGCTCGCGCTGGCCTTGGCCGGCGTCGCACTCTCCGCCATGGCCGCCATGGCCCAGTCTGCGCTGAAGCCGGCCATCGTCTATGACAAGGGCGGAAAATTCGACAAGTCCTTCAATGAGGGCGTCTTCGCCGGGGCGGAGAAGTTCAAGGCCGAGACCGGCGTCGAGTTCCGCGATTTCGAGCCCACCAACGACGCGCAGATCGAGCAGGCGCTGCGCCGCTTCGCGCGCGACGGCCATTCCCCGATCATCGCCGTCGGCTTCAGCCAGGCGACGGCGCTGCAGAAGGTCGCAGCCGAGTTCCCGGCGCTGAAGTTCACGCTCATCGACATGGTGGTCGAGCTGCCCAATGTGCAGTCCGTGGTGTTCAAGGAGCATGAAGGTTCCTATCTCGTCGGGCTGCTGGCGGGCCTCGCCTCCAAGACCGGCAAGGTCGGCTTCGTCGGCGGCATGGATATCCCGCTCATCCGGAAATTCGCCTGCGGCTATGTCCAGGGCGTCAAGGCGGCGAAGAAGGACGCAGAGATCTTCCAGAACATGACCGGCTCGACGCCGGCCGCCTGGAACGACCCGGTCAAGGGCGGCGAACTCGCGAAGTCGCAGATCGATCGCGGCGCGGATGTGGTCTACCACGCCGCCGGCGGCACCGGCATCGGCGTGCTGCGCGCCGCCGCCGATGCGGGCAAGCTCGGCATCGGCGTCGATTCCAACCAGAACGCGCTGCAGCCCGGCAAGGTGCTGACCTCGATGCTGAAGCGCGTCGACGTCGCGACCTATGCCTCGTTCAAGGCGGCGCAGGACGGCAGCTGGAAGGCCGGGGTCTCGGTGCTCGGGCTGAAGGAAGACGGCGTCGGCTGGGCGCTCGACGACAACAACAAGGGGCTGATCACGCCGGAGATGAAGGCCGCCGCCGACAAGGCGCGCGCCGACATCGTCAGCGGCGCCGTCAAGGTGCACGACTATATGGCGGACCAGAAGTGCACAATGTGATCGGCCGCCGGCTGGCGCGGCGATGAAGATCACCATCCTGGGCTCCGGAGACGCCTTCGGCTCCGGCGGGCGCTTCAACACCTGTCTCCATGTCGAGACCGGCGGAGAACGCCTGCTGCTCGATTGCGGCTCCTCGAGCATGGTGGCGCTGAACCGGGCCGGCATCGACCGCAACGGGCTGTCGACGCTGCTGTTCACGCATTTCCACGGCGATCATTTCGGCGCCCTGCCGGCCTTCCTGCTCGATGCGCACTTCGTCTCGCGCCGCAAGCAGGAGCTGCTGATCGCCGGGCCGGCCGCGGTCGAACGGCGCGCCATGCAGGCGCTGGAGACGGATTTTCCCGGCGCCTCCGGCAATGCCTGGCGCTTCCCGATCCGCTTTCTCGAGGTGACGCCGGAGGCGCCGGCGAGGCTGGCGGGCTGCGCCGTCGATGCTTTTCCGATGGTGCATGACGCGCGCGCCGGCCCGTGCCAGGGCTACAGGCTCGCGGCGGGCGGCAAGGTCTTCGCCTTTTCCGGCGACACAGCCTGGACCGACGCGCTGATCCCGCTGGCGGAGGGCGCCGACGCGCTGCTGGTCGAATGCTATTCCTGGAACGCCAAGCTCGCCAACCATCTCGACTACGAGACGCTGGCCGCCAGGCGCGGCCTCTTGCACACGCCGCGCGTCATCCTGACCCATATGGGCGTCTCGATGCTGGCCCATCAGGAGTCGCTGCCGGAAGAGCGCGCGCATGACGGCATGGTCATCGCCCTATGAGCGCCGCCGCGCCTGCCGCGATCGAGCTGATCGGCATCAGCAAGCGCTTCGGCCCGGTGCAGGCGAATGACTCCGTGTCGCTGCGGGTGGCGCAGGGCTCCATCCATGGCGTCGTCGGCGAGAACGGGGCCGGCAAATCGACGCTGATGTCGATTCTCTACGGCTTCTACGAGGCCGATGCCGGCACGATCCGCATTGCCGGCAAGGAGGTGGCGATCCGCTCATCGGCCGAGGCGATCGCGGCCGGCATCGGCATGGTCCACCAGCATTTCATGCTGGTGGAGACGTTGAGCGTGCTCGAGAACGTGCTGCTCGGCGCCGAAGGCGGGGCGCTGCTGCAGGGCGGCATGCGCGCCGCCAGGGCCGAGCTGGCGCGGCTGGCGCAGTCCTATGGGCTCGCGATCGACCCCGACGCGGTGGTCGGCGAATTGAGCGTCGGGCTGCAGCAGCGCGTCGAAATCCTGAAGGCGCTCTATCGCGGCGCGCAAATCCTGATCCTCGACGAGCCGACCGCCGTGCTGACGCCGCCGGAGGCGGACCAGCTCTTCGCCCTGCTGCGCGCCCTCGCCGCACAGGGCAAGACGGTGATCCTGATCACCCATAAGCTGCGCGAGATCATGGCCGTGACCGACCATGTCTCGGTGATGCGGCGGGGCGCGATGGTGGCCGACTTCGTCACGGCCGAGACCTCGCCCGCCGCGCTGGCCGAGGCGATGGTGGGGCGGCGCGTGCTGCTGCGGGTCGAGAAGCAGCCGCGCCGGCCGGGCGCGCCGGTGCTGGAGCTCGCGGAGGTCGGGCTGCGCGACCGGCAAGGCGTGGCGCGGCTGAGCGGCATCGACCTCGTGCTGCGGGCGGGCGAGATCGTCGGCGTCGCCGGGGTCGCCGGCAATGGCCAGAGCGAGTTGCTGGCGGTGCTGGCCGGGCTCGCCCAGCCGACGCAGGGGACGATCAGCCTTGACGGGCGGGCGTTGTCGCCGCGCGAGCGCAACCCCGCCATGCTGCGCCGACTGGGGCTGATGCACATCCCCGAGGACCGGCAGCGCGACGGGCTGGTGACCGCATTCAGCGCCGCCGAGAACGCCATTCTCGGCTATCAGGACGAGCCCGCCTTCGGTCCCGGCCCCTTCCTGTCGCCGTCGCGGATCCGCGCCCATGCCCGCGCCGCCTTCGCAGCCTATGACGTGCGCCCGCCCGATCCCGACCTCAAGACCGCGAAATTCTCCGGCGGCAACCAGCAGAAGATCGTGCTCGCCCGCGAGATCGAGCGGGCGCCGAAGGTGCTGCTCGTCGGTCAGCCGACGCGCGGGGTCGATATCGGGTCGATCGAGTTCATTCACCGCCGGCTGGTGGCGCTGCGCGACGCGGGCGTCGCCATCCTGCTGGTCTCGGTCGAACTGGAGGAGGTGATGGCGCTGTCGGACCGGATCCTCGCCATGTGCGGCGGGCGCATCACCGGAGAGCGGGCGGCGGAGACGGCCGACGAGCGCGAGCTCGGCCTGCTGATGGCCGGCGTTGGCGAGCGGGCGGCATGAGCTCGACCCCTGTCGAACTGCCGGCTTGGGCCGATGCCGGGCTGGCGCCACTGGTGTCCGTCGCCGCCGCGCTGCTGGTCGCCGGGCTCGTGGTGCTCGGCATCGGCGAAAGCCCGCTCGAGGCCACTAGACTGCTGCTGCGCGGGGCGCTCGGCAGCGCCGAAGGGATCGGCTTCACGCTCTACTACACCACCAATTTCATCTTCACCGGGCTGGCGGTGGCCGTCGCCTTCCATGCCGGGCTGTTCAACATCGGCGGCGAGGGCCAGGCGACCATCGCCGGCATCGCCGCGGCGCTCGCCTGTCTCTGGCTCGCGCCCCTGCCCGGCCTCGTGCTGGCGCCGCTCGCCATCCTCGCCGCCGCCGCCGGGGGCGCGCTGTGGGGGCTGATCCCGGGCTGGCTGCAGGCGACGCGCGGCAGCCATGTCGTCATCACCACCATCATGTTCAACTTCATCGCGGCGACGCTGATCGTCTATCTGCTGGTCGAGGTAATGGGGAAGCCCGGCTCGATGCAGCCGGAGACGCCGGAATTCGCGGCGCACGCCGTCCTCACGCCGATGCACAAACTGCTCGCGCCGCTCGGCGTCGCCCTGCCCGCGACGCCGCTGAACAGCGCCTTTCTGCTGGCGCTGGCGGCGCTGGTCGCGGTCTGGGCGCTGATCTTCCGTTCGCGGCTGGGCTACGCCATCCGCACGCTCGGCGCCAATCCGCGCGCGGCGACCTATGCCGGGCTGTCGGTCAAGCGCCTGACCATGGTGGCGATGGCGCTCTCGGGGGCGCTCGCCGGCGGGCTGGCGGTCAACGAGGCGATGGGCGTGCAGCACCGGCTGCTGCTCGATTTCACCGCCGGCTATGGTTTCGTCGGGATCGCGGTCGCGCTGATGGGGCGCGGGCATCCGCTCGGAGTCGGGCTCGCGGCGCTGCTCTTCGGCATTCTCTACCAGGGCGGGGCCGAACTCTCCTTCGACAAGCCGAGCATCACCCGCGACATGGTGGTGGTGATCGGCGGCGTCATCATCCTGTTCGCCGGCGCGCTCGACGGGCTGTTCCGGCGGCTGGTGGCCAAAGCCCTCAGCCTCGCCCGGATCGCCTGATGGACTGGGTGCAGACCCTCGCGGTGATCCTGGATTCGGCGGTCCGGCTGGCGATCCCGCTGCTCTGCGCCGCCATGGCCGGGCTCTGGTCGGAGCGGGCCGGCGTCGTCGATATCGGTCTCGAGGGGAAGATGCTGATGGCGGCCTTCGCCTCGGCGGTGATCGCGCATCAGAGCGGTTCGGCCTGGGCCGGGCTCGGGGCCGGCATTCTCGCCTCCGTCGCGCTGGCGCTGGCGCATGGCTTTGCCACCATCACCTGGCGCGGCAACCAGATCGTCTCCGGTGTGGCGATCAACATGCTTGCGGCCGGGCTGACCGTCATTCTGGGCAATGCCTGGTTCGGCCAGGGCGGCAAGACTCCTTCGCTGGAGGGGATGGCGCGGTTTCCCGATCTCGCCCTGCCCTTCGGCGCCTGGGCGCGCGCCCAGCTGCCGGTGGTCGGCCCGCTTTATGACGAGGTCGTCTCCGGCCATGCGGCGCCGGTCTATCTGGCGCTGGCCAGCGTCGCGGCGACGGCGCTGGTGCTGAAGCATACGCGGTTCGGTCTCAGGGTGCGGGCGGTCGGCGAGAACCCCGCCGCCGTCGACACCGCCGGAATCTCCGTCTCCGGCCTGCGCTATGCGGCGGTGATCATCTGCGGCGCGCTCTGCGGACTGGGCGGCAGCTATCTCGCCGTCTCGCAATCGGCGGGGTTCCTGCCGCATATGACCGCCGGC
>JBKBRD010000107.1:0-9567 GCA_046292405.1 Allobosea sp.
GTGGCGTCGCACTGCGGCGGCTGCCGACTTCGACTGCAAGGATGACGAGAGATGGCTGAGAAGCGCGCCAACGGGCGCAACCTGATCATGGTGATCTCGCTCGGCGTGCTGGTTGCGGCCGAGCTGTTCGGCGTGGCGCTGGCTTCGGGCTGGGCGCTGGCCGGCTTGTTCGACCTCGGGCCGATCGTCGCCTATGTGCTGATGGCCGCCTTCTCGGCGCTGGCCGCCTATGCGCTGCTCAACCTGATGCGCCGCGTGATCCGGGTCGAGCGCCTGGGCGCCTGATCTCATCGGCAGCGCTCGAGCGTGACCGGATCGGCCTGCTCCGGCACGTAATCCGCCATCGGCCGGCACTGGCCTGCGATGCAGATCCGCCAGTCCGCCGTCGCGCCGGAGCGGCGCAAGACGATCTCGCTCTGGACCGGCAGCTGCGGCGTCCAGCGCCAAAAACCGTCGACCAGCCGGGCGTCCGGCGGCGGGTCCATGCCCGCGCCCGAGCCCTCGATGCGCGCCTCGACGAGGCGGACGCCGTCAGGCTGCGCGCGCCAAACCTCCTCCCAGATCGTTTTCTGGACGGAATGACGCCAGGCGAGCGTGATTTCGCTCGCGTTCAGCGCGACCACCAGCGCCCCGGCCGTAAGGCAC
The DNA here is from genome assembly GCA_046292405.1 of Allobosea sp. GTDB lineage: Bacteria > Pseudomonadota > Alphaproteobacteria > Rhizobiales > Beijerinckiaceae > Allobosea. The sequence continues at coordinate 646 of JBKBRD010000107.1, forward strand.
AGGCTCATGCGGCGGGGCGCGTCGCCGCCCTGACCCGCCAGACATGCTGGGCCATGAACAGGACCGCCAGCGCAAAGCCGATCTCGTCGGTCAGCGGCACGGCGGCCACCAGAAGCCCGGCTGCCAGCGCTGCGAGCGCCCGCTCCCAGAAGGCGAGCGGCCGCAGCCCCTGGCCGACGAAAGCCGCGCCCCAGAGCAGCATGGCGAGCGTCGCCTTGAGGACGATGTAGGCCACGGCGAGCCAATAGGAGGCCCCGTCCAGCCCCGGCGCCGGCTGCAGCATCAGGGTCGGATCGTAGACGGCCATATAGGGGACGACGAAGCCGGGCAGGGCGATCTTCACCGCCTGCACGCCGATCTTCATGCCCGACTCCTTGGCCATCGGCGCCGCCGCGAAGGCGGCCAGCGCCACGGGCGGCGTCAGATCGGCCATGATGCCGAAATAGAACACGAACATGTGACTGACGATCAGGGGCACGTCGAGCTGCAGCAGGATCGGCGCGGCGAGCGAGGAGGTGATGATGTAGTTCGGGATGGTCGGGATGCCCATGCCCAGGATCAGGCTGAAGATCATCGTCAGCACGAGGGCGAGGAACATGCTCTCCTTGCCGATGCCGATCAGCCAGGATCCGAAGATCGTGCCAATGCCGGTCAGCGTCATGGTGCCGATGACGATGCCGACCAGCGCGCAGGCGAGGCCGACGGGAAGCGCCTGGCGCGCGCCATCGGCCAGCGCCTCGACGCAGGAGGTCAGGATCTGACGGCCGGAGGCGCCGCGCAGCACGTTCCAGACGATCAGCGCCAGCACCACCATCAGCACCGTCGCCATGCTGATCGACATGGAAAAGGCGCTGACCAGACCGAAGCCGATCCAGAAGACCAGGCGCAGCGCCGGGGTCGCCAGACCGGCCGAGATCGCCAAAGCGAGGATCAGCGCCACGGTGAGCGCGAGGCCGATCGCGCCGGCGAAAAGCGGCGTGAAGCCGGCGAAGAGCAGATAGACCAGCACCAGCAGCGGGGCGATGAGATACCAGTTCTTCTTCAGCTCGGCGCGCGCGCTCGGCAGCTCGGATTTGGGCAGGCCGCGCAGGCCGAGCTTGCCGGCCTCGAGATGCACCGCCCAATAGCAGGCGGCGAAATAGAGCAGCGCCGGGATGATCGCCGCCTCGACGATCTTCGAATAGGGCACGTCGATCGTCTCGGCCATGATGAAGGCGACCGCGCCCATCACCGGCGGCATGATCTGCCCGCCCATCGACGAGGTCGCCTCGACGCCGCCGGCGAAGGCGCCGTTGAACCCGGAGCGCTTCATCAGCGGGATGGTGAATTGGCCGGAGGCGACGACATTGGCGACGCCCGAGCCCGAGACCGTGCCCATCAGGGCGGAGGAGGCGACGCAGACCTTGCCGGGGCCGCCCTGCTTGCCGCCAAACAGCGCCATCGAGATGTCGTTGAAGAAATCGATGACGCCGGCGCGCTCCATGAAGGCGCCGAAGAGGATGAAGAGGAAGATGAAGGTGGCGGAGACGGCTGTCGGCGTGGCGTAGAGCCCCTCCGTGCCGAAGGCCATCTGGTCGATCACCTGGTCGAGGCCGTAGCCGCGATGGTTGAAGGGCGCGGGCAGGGAGTTGCCGAAGAAGCAATAGGCCAGGAAGGTTCCCGCCACGAGCGGCAGGGCGATGCCCATGGCGCGCCAGACCAGCAGGAACAGCACGGCGAGCGCGGCCAGGCCGACGACGATGTCGAGTTCCGTCAGCTCGCCGGCGCGGTTCACCAGCTCGGTATAGTTCCACCAGTGATAGAGGCCGATCGCGAAGCCGAGAACGCCGACGCCCCACCAGAACAGTCGCGCCGCCGGAGAAGTCTCTTCGGCATTGGCGAGCAGGCCGCAGGCTGTCAGGCAGAGAAAGCCGACATGGACGGTGCGCAGCACCTGGTTGGGCAGGGTGCCGGTGTAGAGCGAGACCAGCTCGAAGGCGGCAAACAGCATGAGGAAGGCGAGGACGGCTTCGCCCATCAGCCGGCCGCGCATGGCCCCGACGATGATCCAGACGAACCAGGCGGCGAAGGCGGCGCGGATCAGCTGGATCGGCGTCAGCCAGGGCAGCGGATCGATCAGGCGCAGGTCGAGCGGGATTCCGAAGGCGGTGACGACCTGGAAGGCCGAGAAGGCGACCGCGATCCAGAACAGCAGACGACCTTTCCAGCCCAGGCCGAAGGTGGCCGGCAGGCCATGCTCGGGATCATAGGGGGCGGCGTTCGCCCCATGGCTGGCGCCAGCGATATCCGGCACGGCCAGCGGCCGCTCAGAAGCATGCGTCATCGGTCGGTCTCGCAGTCGGGTCTTGGCTGATGGGCCGGTCGGGCTCGGCCCCAAACGGAACCGTCACCGCGCTGGCGCACGGTGACGGCGATAGGGTTCGAAACAGGGTCAGGCAGGCTCAGGAGCCGACCTTCAGCCCTTTTTCCTTGAGGTAGCGGGCGGCGCCGGGGTGCAGCGGCAGCGGCATGCCGTCGATCGCGTTCTCGAGCTTGATCGAGCGGGCGGCGGCGTGGGCGGCGGCGAGTTCGCCGAGATTCTCGTAGATGGTCTTGGTCATCTCGTAGACCGTTTCTTCCTTCATGCCCTCATGGGTCACGAGGTAGTTGACCACGGCCGCAGCCTGCACCGGCGCAGTCTGCCCGGTATAGGTGTTGGCCGGGATGGTCGCCTTGACGAAGGGTGGGCCCGCCTTGTCGACCACCGAAGCCGGCACTTCGACGACGACGATCTCGACGGAGGTGGCGAGGTCGCGCAGCGAGGCGACGCCGAGTCCGGCCGATTGCAGCGTGGCGTCGAGCTGGCGGTTCTTCATCAGCTCGACCGATTCCGCGAAAGGCAGGTACTCGACCTTGCTGAGATCCTTGTAGCTCATGCCGGCCGCGGCCAGCACGGCGCGGGCGTTGAGCTCGGTGCCGGATTTCGGCGCGCCGACCGAGAGGCGCTTGCCCTTGAGATCGGCCAGGGTCTTGATGCCGCTATCCTTGGAGGCGACGATCTGGATGTAGTTGGGATAGATCGCGGTGATGCCGCGCAGCTTCTTCAGCGGGGTCTTGAAGCCGGCTTCCTCATCGCCCTTCCAGGCGGCGGCGAGGGAATCGCCCAGGGTGAAGGCGATCTCGCCCTTGCCCTGCTGCAGCAATTGCAGGTTTTCGACCGATGCCTTGGTGGCCTGCACGGTCGGGCGGACATTCTTGATCTTGTCGCCGTAGATCTTGGAAAGGGCGACGCCGAGCGGATAGTAGACGCCCGAGGTGCCGCCAGTCAGCACGTTGATGAAATCCTGGGCGCGGGCCGTCACCGGGGCCGCCGCGATGAGAATGGCCGTGGCTACGCCGAGCGCGCGCGCAGCGCCGAAAAAGCGGGTCATGTAACCTCCCATAGGTCAGATGCGGCACGGATGGCCGCGTTGCCCCCGTTCTAGAGCAGTCGCCGCCGCATTGGGAAGCCCTGCCCCGGAAGCGGCGCGAATCCGCCCGCGCATCTGCGCGTTTTGGCCATGATTTCGGTGTGGAGAAGGGCGGCCCGATTGCTCTCGCCGTTGCGACAGGGTAGCGCAGAGTCACTGTCAGCAGAGAACCAGACCGCCATGCCAGCGAAAGCCAAGCCGCCCGTCCTCGATCGCCGCACGGTGCTGGCGAGCGCCGGCGCGACAGCGACCCTTGCGGCGCTGGGCTTCGCGCCGGAAGCCCTCGCCCAGCAGGGGTTGAAGCTGGGAGACAGCGAGGCGTTCAGCTTCGAGGCGCTGAAGGCGCGGGCGAAAGACCTGGCGGCGAAGCCCTATCAGGCGCCGCCCGCCCCGCGTCCCGACATTCTCGAGCGCATCGATTACGACGCCCATGGCAAGATCCGCTTCAAGCCGGCGATGGCGTTGTGGGCCAATGGTCCCTCGCCCTGGCCGGTGACGTTCTTTCATCTCGGGCGCTACTTCCAGAAGCCCGTGCGCATGCATGTGCTCGCCGCCGGGCAGGCGCGCGAGATCATCTATGACGAGAGCTATTTCGAGATGCCGGCGGATTCGCCGGCGCATCAGCTGCCGGCAGGCGCTGGCTTCGCCGGGTTCCGGTTCCAGGAAAGCCGCTCCGGCCATCCCGGCCGCAAGGGCGAGAAGCTGGACTGGCAGAAGAACGACTGGGTCGCCTTCCTCGGCGCCTCCTATTTCCGCGCCATCGGCGAGCTCTATCAGTACGGGCTGTCGGCGCGCGGGCTGGCGATCGACCCGGCCGTCGGCGGCAAGCCGGAAGAGTTTCCCGATTTCACCCATGTCTGGCTGGAGACGCCGGAGGCGGCGTCGGAATATGTCGTCGTGCATGCGCTGCTGTCGGGCCCGAGCGTCGCCGGCGCCTTCCGCTTCCGCATGCATCGCGCCAAGGGCGTGACCATGGAGATCGAGCAGGAGATTTATCTGCGCCAGGATGTCGGCCGGCTCGGCGTCGCGCCGCTGACCTCGATGTACTGGTATTCCGAGACGGTGAAGCCCACCGCCGTCGACTGGCGGCCGGAGGTGCATGATTCCGACGGGCTGGCGCTGTGGACCGGCGGCGGCGAGCGCGCCTGGCGTCCCCTCAACAATCCCGCGCGGACGACGGCTTCCGCCTTCATGGACGAGCGGCCGCGCGGCTTCGGCCTGATGCAGCGCGACCGGCTGGTCAACCATTATCTCGACGGCGTGTTCTACGAGCGCCGGCCCAGCCTCTGGGTCGAGACCATCGGCGATTGGGGCAAGGGCGCGGTTCAGCTCATCGAGATCCCGACCGACGATGAGATCCACGACAATATCGTGGCGATGTGGGTGCCCGACGGCCCGGCCAGGGCCGGCGCTTCCTACAGCTTCCGCTACAAGCTGCACTGGCTGGCCGACGAGCCCTTCCCGAGTCCGCTCGGTCGCGTCACCGGCACGCGGCTGGGCAATGGCGGGCAGCCCGGCACGCCAAGGCCGCGCGGCGTGCGCAAGTTCATCGTCGAGTTCAGCGGTCCCGGGCTCGAAGCGATTCCGTTCGGCGTGAAGCCTGAGGTCGTCCTCTCGGCCTCGCGCGGGACGTTCTCCTACCTCTTCTCGGAGGCGATCCCCAACGACGTCCCCGGCGACTGGCGCGCCCAGTTCGACCTGACGGCGGAGGGCAACGAGCCCGTCGAGCTGCGCTGCTTCCTGAGGCTGGGCGACAAGGTGCTGACCGAGACCTGGCTGTATCAGTATCAGCCGTTTTGAGGTTCGCGCAGCGGGAGTGCCGAGAATCCCGGCTTGCTGCCGAGCGGTTGTAATACTATATCATAGCGTATGAGCGCAGCGCACAGCCATGCCCATCACGCCCGCCCGGAAGAGCCCGGCTGGTCGCTGCTGCGGCTGTCGGCTGCGAGCCGGCTCGGTTTGGCGTCCGTGATCGCGGCGCTGATCTGGGTCGCGACCCTGCTCGTCATTCTCTAGTTCGCGTTCGTCGGCAGAAAGTAGCTCTCGTGTCCGCAGCCATCCGCCTCGACGATCTCACGCTCGGCTATGACCGTCACCCGGCCGTGCACCACCTCTCGGGCGAGATCGCCGTGGGAAGCCTGACCGCCATCGTCGGCCCCAATGGCGCGGGCAAGTCGACCCTGCTCAAGGGCATCGCCGGCGCCTTGTCGCCGTTGGGCGGCGCGCTGACGCTCGCCAAGGGCCAGCGCCTCGCCTATCTGCCGCAATCGGCCGATCTCGACCGCTCCTTCCCGATCCATGTCTATGATCTCGTCGCCATGGGGCTCTGGGGCTCGGCCGGGATTTTCGGGCGGATCGGGTCCGGCGCGCGCGCCAAGGTCGAGGCGGCGATCGCCGCCGTCGGGCTCACCGGCTTCGAGCGCCGGCCGATCGGCGCCTTGTCCGGCGGGCAGATGCAGCGCGTGCTGTTTGCGCGGTTGCTGCTGCAGGATGCCGACATCATCCTGCTCGACGAGCCCTTCACCGCGATCGACGCCCGCACCACGGCCGATCTGCTGGCGCTGGTGCAGCGCTGGCATGGCGAGGCGCGCACCGTCGTCGCGGTGCTGCACGATATCGAGACGGTGCGCCGCGCCTTTCCGCAGACGTTGCTGCTGGCGCGCGAGACCGTCGCCTGGGGGCAGACCGCCGATGTGCTGACCCCGGCCAATCTGCTGGCGGCGCGCCGCATGGTCGAGGCGTTCGACAGCCAGGCCGGCGCCTGCGACCGCGACGCGGCCTGAACCGCGCCTGTCCAAGCCGATGCTGTACGATCTCCTCATCGGCCCCTTCGCCGAATTCGAATTCATGCGCCGGGCTCTGGTCGGGATCTTCGCCCTGGCCGTGTCGGGCGCGCCCATCGGCGTCTTCCTGATGCTGCGAAGGATGAGCCTGACCGGCGACGCCATGGCCCACGCCATCCTGCCGGGCGCGGCCATCGGCTATCTGGTCGCCGGGTTGTCGCTGCCGGCGATGACGCTGGGCGGGCTGGTCGCGGGCTTCACGGTCGCTCTCGCCGCAGGCGCGGTGGCGCGGCTGACGGTGATGAAGGAGGACGCGTCGCTGGCGGCCTTCTATCTGATCTCGCTGGCGCTGGGCGTGACCATCGTCTCGCTGCGCGGCTCGGCCATCGACCTCTTCCATGTCCTGTTCGGCAATGTGCTGGCGCTCGACGACGATGTGCTGCTGCTGCTGTCGAGCGTCTCCACCGTGACGCTTCTCAGCCTGGCCGCCCTCTACCGCCCGCTGGTGATGGAATGCGTCGATCCAGGCTTCCTGCGCTCGGTCAGCCGCTCCGGCGGCGTCGTGCATCTGACGTTTCTGGGCCTGGTGGTGCTCAACCTGGTCGCCGGCTTCCACGCGCTGGGGACGCTGCTCGCGGTCGGGCTGATGATGCTGCCGGCGGCGGCGGCGCGGTTCTGGACGGCGGACATCACCCGGCTGCTGCTGCTGGCGAGCGGCTTCGGCATGGTGGCCGGCTATTGCGGACTCGTCCTGTCCTATTCCGCCGGCAACAGCCTGCCCGCCGGGCCGGCCATCATCCTGTGCGCCGGCGGCCTCTACATCGGCTCGCTCCTGCTTGGTTCGCAGGGCGGGCTTGCACGACGGCTCTTGCGTCCCAGCCATCTCCAGCGCTAGTAATGTTATACTGTTTCATTATCGCAGGAGGCCTGCGTGGCTGATCGTCGTCAATTGCTTGCCGGAGCGCTGGCCGGCCTCTCGCTTGCCTGGTTGCCGCTCGCTGCGCGGGCGCAGGAGAAGCTGCCCGTGGTCGCCAGCTTCTCGATCCTCGGGGATTTCGTGAAGCAGGTCGGCGGGGACCGCGTCTTGGTCACGACGCTGGTCGGCGCCAATGGCGACGCCCATGTCTATTCGCCCAGTCCCGCCGACGCCAAGGCGATGGCGGGCGCGCGGCTGATCATCGTCAACGGCCTGAAATTCGAGGGCTGGATGACGCGGCTGGTCAAATCGTCGGGCGCCAAGGCCCCCGTCGCCGTCACGACGAAGGGCGTCACGCCGCAGATCCTGGCCGATGACGAGGATGGCCACGGCAAGCCCGACAAGCACGGCCACAATCATGCCGGTCATGAGGATCCGCACGCCTGGCAGAACGTCGCCAACGCCAGGATCTACGTTGAGAATATCCGCGATGCGCTGAGCGAGGCCGATCCTGCCGGCAAGGCGCAGTTCGCCGCCAATGCCGGCGCCTATCTCGCCAAGCTCGATGCGCTCGACAGCGAGATCAAGGCCGCCGTCGCCCGGATTCCGGCCGAGCAGCGCAAGGCCATCACCTCGCACGACGCCTTCGGCTATTTCGTCAAGGCCTATGGCTTCCAGTTCATCGCGCCGCAGGGCGTCTCGACCGAAGCGGAGGCCTCGGCCAAGGATGTCGGGCGCATCATCCGGCAGATCAAGGCGCAGAAGATCCCGGCGGTCTTTCTCGAGAACGTCACCAACCCTCGGCTGGTCGAGCAGATCGCCCGCGAAAGCGGCGCCAAGATCGGCGGCCAGCTGTTTTCCGATGCGCTCTCCGACGCCAACGGGCCGGCCGGGACTTACATCGCGATGATGAAGCACAATATAAGCCAGATCGAAAAGGCGCTCGGCGCCGGCCCGGTCTGACCCTGCCCGATCGAGCCACCCACGCCATCCACCCGACCATGCGCGGCGGGTGGATGGCGGCGGCGGCCGCTTCGGCGTAGAGCCTCGGGCGGCGGAAGCCGGCTATCACCAACCAGGTCGAACCATGTCCGAAAAAATCCCCGTCACCGTGCTCACCGGCTATCTCGGCGCCGGCAAGACCACCCTGCTGAACCGCATCCTCACTGATGATCACGGCAAGAAATTCGCCGTCATCGTCAATGAGTTCGGCGAGGTCGGCATCGACAACGAACTCGTCGTCGGCGCCGACGAGGAAGTCTTCGAGATGAACAATGGCTGCATCTGCTGCACGGTGCGCGGCGATCTGATCCGGATTCTCGACGGGCTGATGAAGCGCAAGGGCAAGTTCGACGCCATCATCGTCGAGACCACGGGGCTGGCCGATCCCGCCCCGGTGGCGCAGACCTTCTTCGTCGACCAGGATGTCGGCGACGCCACGCGGCTCGACGCCGTCGTGACCGTGACCGACGCCAAATGGCTGCGCGAGCGGCTGAAGGACGCGCCGGAAGCCAAGAGCCAAATCGCTTTCGCCGATGTCATCATCCTCAACAAGACGGATCTGGTGACCCCGGAGGAACTGGCCGAAGTCGAGGCCGCGATCCGCGCCATCAACCCCTATGCCAAGCTGCACAAGACCCAGCGCTGCGAAGTGCCGATCTCGGCCCTGCTCGACCGCAACGCCTTCGACCTCGACCGCATCCTCGACATCGAGCCGGATTTCCTCGAATCCGGCCATCACCACCACCATTCGGATTCGGTGCGCTCGATGTCC
>JBKBRD010000108.1:0-9564 GCA_046292405.1 Allobosea sp.
ATAGCCGGAGAAATCGAAATAGATCTGGAAGGTGAAGGCGAGCGTCGCCTGCCAGGCCTCGGCCATGGTGACGACCTTGCCGGCGGCCGCGGCGGCGAAAACAGGGTTGGCGTATTCCGCCAGCGGATCGCCGAGCAGCACCTTCTTGGCCAGGCCGGCGGTCAGCAGCATCAGCCCGCGCGCAATGCGCTCGGCCGCGTCGGGGCGCTGATAGGGGCGCTCTTCGAACTGGTGCATGATTTCGCGCCAGCGCACCAGCGGCCCGGCCAGCACCTGCGGGAAGAAGGCGATGTAGAGCGCGTAGCGCAGCAGATCATAGCGCGGCGCCTGGCCGCGCCTGAGATCGGTCAGGTACATAACATGGTGGAAGGTGAAGAAGGAGATGCCGAGCGGCAGCGCCAGATCGAGCTTTGGCGCGGGCAATCCCGGAATCATCCCAGCGAGATCGGCGAAGAAGTTGAAGTATTTGAAGATGGCGAGGACGGCGAGGTTGAGCACGATGGCGAGCGTGATCAGCCCGCCCGAACGGGTCTTCTGAAAGAGTTCCGCAATCAGCCAGTTGACCAGGATCGAGGCCGCCAGCAGCGGCACGAAGCGCCAGTCCCAATAGCCGTAGAAAGCGAAGGACAGCGCCGCCAGCACGGCGAGCCGCCATTGCGGCGCAAAGCGCTCCGCAAGCCAGTGCAGGCCGAGCGCGAGCGGCAGGAAGGCGAGCAGGAAGGCGAAGGAGTTGAAGAGCATCGGGCCGGCGGGATCGAGGGACGCGCCGGATTAGCCGATTATGATGGGGCTGTCATGTCGCGTGGGCGATCTCGTCTCGCGGCCTTCGACCGGTCCTCGCCGGACGGGCGGGTCCCGTCCGTCCCAATGCTTGGCGCCTTGCGGCCGGGCCGCTCGCTGGGGCGTTCGACCCGCGCCTCACAGCGGAATATTGTCGTGCTTGCGCCAGGGCCGCTCGACATTCTTGGTCCTGAGCATCGCCAGCGCCCGCGCGATCCGCCTGCGCGTCGAATGCGGCATGATCACCTCGTCGACATAGCCGCGCTCGGCCGCGACGAAGGGCGACATGAAGCGGTCCTCGTATTCCTTGGTCTTGGCGGCGATGCCATCGGCGTCCATGCCGCGGAAGATGATCTCGACCGCGCCCTTGGCCCCCATCACGGCGATCTGCGCCGTCGGCCAGGCGTAGTTCACATCGGCGCCGATATGCTTGGAGGCCATCACGTCATAGGCGCCGCCAAAGGCCTTGCGCGTGATGATGGTGACCAGCGGCACGGTGCATTCGCTATAGGCGAAAAGCAGCTTGGCGCCATGCTTGATCAGCCCGCCATATTCCTGCGCCGTGCCCGGCAGGAAGCCGGGAACGTCGACGAAAGTGACGATCGGGATCTCGAAGGCGTCGCAATAACGCACGAAGCGGGCGGCCTTGCGCGAAGCGTCTGAGTCGAGCACGCCGGCCAGCACCATTGGCTGGTTGGCGACGATGCCGACGGTGCGGCCCTCGATGCGGCCGAAGCCGGTGACGATGTTGCCTGCGTAAGCCGCCTGGATCTCGAAGAAATCGCCCTCGTCGACCGTCTTCAGGATCAACTCCTTGATGTCGTAGGGCTTGTTCGGGTTGTCGGGCACCAGCGTGTCGAGGCTGGTGTCGACCCGGTCGGGCACGTCGAAGCTCGGCCATTCCGGCACGCCGACGGTGTTGTTGGCGGGCAGGAAGTCGATCAGCCGGCGCACCTGCAGCAGCGCCTCGACATCGTTCTCGAAGGAGCCGTCCGCCACCGAGGATTTCGAGGTGTGGACCTTGGCGCCGCCCAATTCCTCCGAGGTCACGGTCTCGTTGGTGACGGTCTTCACCACCTCGGGGCCGGTGACGAACATGTAGGAGGTGTCGCGCACCATGAAGATGAAATCGGTCATGGCGGGGGAATAGACGTCGCCGCCGGCGCAGGGGCCCATGATCACCGAGATCTGCGGGATTACGCCCGAAGCCTGGACATTGCGCTTGAACACTTCGCCATAGCCGCCGAGCGCCGCCACGCCTTCCTGGATCCGGGCGCCGCCGGCGTCGAACAGGCCGACGATCGGCGCGCGCATCTTCAGCGCCATGTCCTGGATCTTGATGATCTTCTGCGCGTGGGTCTCCGAGAGCGAGCCGCCGAAGACCGTGAAATCCTTGGAGAAGACGAAGACGGTGCGGCCATTGACCGTGCCCCAGCCGGTGACGACGCCGTCGCCGGGGATTTTCTCGGCCTTTTCCATGCCGAAATCGACGCAGCGGTGCTGCACGAACATGTCGAACTCCTCGAAGGAGTCGCGGTCGAGCAGCAATTCGATGCGCTCGCGCGCGGTCAGCTTGCCTCTGCCGTGCTGCGCCTCGACGCGGCGCTCGCCGCCGCCCTTGCGCGCGCCCTGGCGGCGCTCTTCAAGCTGCTCGAGAATGTCTTTCATGGAAGCGCGCCCCCGGACGGCAGGTTGTCTGGGTCCCGGATTAAGCATCGATAGGGCTTGAGTCCATCATCTGTTGGTCGAGCGAGTCTGGCGCAGTCTCTCGTCTGAAGCCGGAACGTGGTATGGTGAGTGGCGAGATGGACTGACTGCGAGAGCGCGATGAACCAGAGCCTGTCACTCTCCGACGACCTCGTGCGCCAGATCGAGGAGCGGGTTGAAACCGGGGCCTATGCCTCCGCGGAAGCGGTGGTCCGCGAGGCTCTCGCCTTGCTGGAACAGCATCATAGGGCCGAAGCGGATAAATTGGCCTGGTTGCAGGAGTCCTGGCTGGCAGGGGTGGCGAGCGGGGATGTCGGCGAATTCGACGGCGCCCGGTTTGATGGGGTCGTTCGCCGGCGCCTATCGCGCGGGGGATGATGCTTGGCGCGCATCACCTATTCGAAGCAGGCCGATGCGGATCTGCAGGATATCTGGCTGTGGATTGCTCGCGATAGCGTCGGCTCGGCCGACGCGTTCCTGCAGCGCATGCTGCGGCGTATCGAGATTCTGCGCACCTTCCCGGAAGCCGGGCCGGTTCGCGATGATATCGGCGGCGGCGCGCGCGGTTTGGTGTCCGAACGCTGGCTGGTTCTGTATCGGCTGACGTCCGACGGCGTGCAGATCGTCCGCATCGTCGATGGCGCCCGCGATGTCACGAGGCTGCGGAGACCGGACGCGGGCTGAGCCTCAAGCAAAAGCCGCCGTCCGCTCGCGTCAGCCCCGCAGCAGCAACAGCGCGGCGGCGTCGAACTCCGTCCGCCGGATCGCGCGGCGCTCGGCTGCATCCTCGTCCTGGCCCCAGATGCCGATCTGGTAGTCCTCGTCGCAATGAGCGGCGCGCCAGGTCTCGTCGAGGTCGAGCAAACCATCCGCCAGAGCCAGCATCAGGATGGTCGAGCCTGTCAGCGTCATGACGTTGTGCGCACCGGCCAAGGCGAGCGGGGCCGAGATGGCGTCGATCCGCCGGGCCACGGCCGCCAGCGTCGTCACGGGCTGCTCTGCGAAGACGATGCCCTGCGCCAGGATGAAGCGCGCCTGCAGCCGCTGCTCCATCGCGTGGAGAATCGGGTCCCACAGCGCGGCCTGCCTGGCGACCAGGGCCTCCGGCTCGGCCGCGCGGTAGCAGAGCGCGTCGCTGCCGGCATAGCGCACGATCTCGGCGCGCACATCCGCCTGCTGCGCCTCGACCCCGTCGAGGGCGGAGTTGACGAGCCGCGTCAAGGGCATCCGGGCGGGGTCGATAGCGTCCCGCTGGGCCTGCCACTCGGTTGCCAGAGCCTCCGCCACCGGCTGCGAGGTGACGGCCAGCGGCCGGCGCGCCGGGGTGCGCGCGGTGCGGCCGTCGAGCGCGACATGGAAGAGGCCGTCGCGAGCGAGCACGCCGGCGCTCTCATAAAAGCGTTTCGGCAACGGGTTGCGCATCGCCTTCTGGGCGGCGGCGACAGGGTCCGGCTGGCGCTGGCCGGCCGCGCCGAAGCGGGCGAGAAAATCATCGGTCGACATGGCCGGCGCTTTAGCACGGGGCGTGTGGGCTTGTCGCGGGGCGCCGATCGCCGTGTTCGACCCACGCTGCCGGCCTGCGCGCCGAAGGAAGCGGCGTCTCAGCCGAATCTGTCGCGCCAGCTCGGCAGCGCGCCGGGAAAGGGCAGGGCGGCGGCGGCATGGACGCCGCGCGCCACGGCGCGCGCCAGCACATCCGCCGCGCAGGCGCAGAGTTCGGCCAGTGCGAGCGGATCGGAAGGCGCGCCGGCGCGACCCGTGGCGGCGGCGAAGACGATGTCGCCGTCGAGCGGGGCATGGACGGGTCGCAGCGCGCGGGCCAGCCCGTCATGCGCCGCCAGGGCCAGTCGCTTGCACTGGGCCTTGGTCAACACCGCATCGGTGGCGACCAGAGCGATGGTGGTGTTCTGGCCGGGACCGCCCTTGAAGCGGATGGCGAGATCGTCGGCGGTGATCGCGCCAGGCCAGCCGCGGCCGCCGTATTCCGCGTCGCGCTCATAGGGGGCGGCCCAGAAATGCGGGCCGGCGCCGATGGTGGCGGAGCCGACCGCATTGACCGCTGCAAGGGCGCCGACCATCTGCCCGGTCGCGGCCCTGGCGCTTGCCGAGCCCAGCCCGCCCTTGAGGTTGGCGGTGGTTGCGCCGAATCCGGCGCCTGCCGTGCCGAGCGCAAAATCGAGGCCCGCGGCCGCTATCGCGGCGCTGCCGAGCGCTCGATAGGGTGTCTGGCCGCCGGTCCGGGCCCAGGGCTTGTCGCCGCCATTGAGCAGGTCGAACAGGATGGCCTGCGGAACGATCGGCACCCGCAGATTGCCGACGGGAAAGCCGCGGCCTTGCGCGACGAGCCAGCTCATCGCGCCATCGGCCGCGGCCAGGCCATGGGCCGAGCCGCCCGACAGCACGATCGCGTCGATATGGGAGACCGTCATCTCGGGCTCGAGCAGCGCGGTCTCGCGCGCGCCCGGCGCGCCGCCCAGCACGGCGACGGAAGCGATGGTCGGCTGGTCGAACAGCGCCACCGTGACGCCCGTCGCCGCAATTTGATCCTGCGCATGGCCGACGCGCAGCCCCCTGATATCGGTGATCAGATTACGCATCGCGCCGCCGATGGAACGGAGGGACCGGGGAGGGAGTTTCCTGCCATCGGCAACATTACGATCTTTTCATTCTTGCGCCATGGCCGCGACAGGGCCTCTGGCGCAGCCTGCAGCGACGATGTCCCGGCCTTGCGCCTAGGCGCTTCCGCCTGTGCGATCACTCTTCTGGAGATACGCCATGAAACGCTTTGCCCTTATCGCCGCCTCTTCCGCCGCCGTGATCGCAGCGTCTCTGGCGGTCGCCCAGACGCAGAGCGCCCCGCCGCCGAACCCGCCCGCCGCCACCACCGAGCGCCCGGCCGGCGACAGCACGGAACTGCGCAAGGACTCGCGCGAGGATCGCCGCGCCGAGCGCCGTGAGCGCATGGCTGAGCGGATGGAAGCGCGCATGAACGAGCGGCTGGCGAAGCTGCGCACCGATATGGAGCTGAAGCCCGAGCAGGTTGCGCTGTTCGAGAAGGTCGAGACGCTGGTCAGGCAGAATGCGCAGCAGCGCCGCGAGCGCATGGGCGCGATGCAGGACATGCGCGAGCAGTTCCGCGACGCCGACATCATGGAGAAGCTGGACATGATGGCGACGCGCCAGACCGAGCGCGCCACCCGCACCAAGGAGCTGGCCGACGCCGTGCGCCCGCTCTGGCAGACGCTGAGCGACCGGCAGAAGACCGTGGCGCGGCGCGCGGTGCGCGAGGTGATGGCCGAGGGGCGCGGCATGATGCGGATGATGCGCCACGGCCATGGCATGCATGGCGAACACGGCAGGCATGGCAGGCACGATATGGGCGGTCATGGCATGATGGGCGGGCATGGCATGGGCGGCCGCCACGGCGGCGATGGCGACGGATCGCGCTGGCAGGGTCGCGGCGAAGGTCGGCAGGGCTACGATGATGGCCGCCAGCAGGGCGGCGGCTATGGCGAGTATGGACGCGGCGGCCGTGACCAGCGTTATGGCGACAGCGATGGCGAATTCGGCGGACGCGGCGATTACGGTCCGCGTCGCTGGGGCGGCGAGTGGCGCGACGATCGCGGCTGAGCCGGCCTCGGGGCCGACACATCAACAAGGCGGCTCTCGCGAGCCGCCTTTTTCATGCGCGGCGAACGCTGACGCCCGGCGGTCAGGAGCCGACGGAATCCTTGACGCATTTCGTGGTGAAGCTGGTCTTGGCGGCGCCGTTGAGCTTGCGCTCCGCAGCCTGCTTGTCGCAGGCGGCGCCGGCGTCCTTTTCGCATTTTGTCATAAAACTGGTCTTGGCCGCACCGGCCAGCTTCTTCTCGCCGGCTTGGATGGTGCAGCTCTGCGCATGGGCGAAACTCGACACACAACAAAGGGCGAGCGCGGCAAACAGCGACTTCATCATCGGCTCCTCGTTCCGGACCAATCCCGACAATTCTAGCTGAGTCGCGACATTTTGTCAGGGTTGGCCGGGCAGGCCGGTATCGGGCCCTGCCGTTAAGAGATGGAAAACCAGAGTTTACCATAGTCGTTCAAATTCGATTCATCTGTTCCTGTTTACGGTTTGGCAGGAATGAGCGACGGGAGGGCGAACCGTGAAAGCTTCATGGACGATCTGGATGATGCGCAGCTTTATCGGGCTGGTCTTCGTTTCCAGCCTGTTTGGCCCCTACGCGATCTCGATCATGCTGGGCGTGCTGATGCTCGGCTACCTGTATTTCCGCGACGAGGTCGGCTCGCATCTGTGAGCCTGCGGCGGTTCAGCCCGGCCTGTGTTTGAAGGGCGGTTCGCAAGAGCCGCCCTTTTGCGTTGACGGGGCCGATGTCCGGTCGCCGTACGAGGCGCGCGAAGCGCGGCTCGGATTCCGGCGAGCGGTTCCCGAGCGCACTCGACCATCCTTCGAGACGCGCCTGACGGCGCTCCTCAGGATGAGGGCTGAGAGGTTCGCCAGCGCTATGCGGGGCTCCATAGCAAGCGACAGACCAGGCCAGCAAAAAGGGCGGCTCGTGGGAGCCGCCCTTTCAAAAGCGTAGGCACAGCCGAAGGCGGCAGGCCTCAAGTCCGATCAGCGCGAGTAGAACTCGATGACCAGGTTCGGTTCCATCTGCACCGCATAGGGCACGTCCGTCAGGGTCGGCGTGCGGGTGAAGGTGGCGCTCGACTTGGTGTGGTCGGCGTCGATGTAGTCGGGCACGTCACGCTCGGCGAGCGTGGCCGATTCGATGACGAGGGCGAGCTGGCGCGAGCTCTCCTTCACCGCGATCACGTCGCCCGGCTTGACCTGGTAGGAGGCGATGTTGACGCGCTTGCCGTTGACCGTGACATGGCCGTGGTTGACGAACTGGCGGGCGGCGAACACCGTCGGCACGAATTTGGCGCGGTAGATCACCGCATCCAGGCGGCGCTCGAGCAGGCCGATCAGGTTCTCGCCCGAGTCGCCCTTCAGGCGGATCGCCTCGGCGTAGTAGCGGCGGAACTGCTTCTCGGAGATCGAGCCGTAATAGCCCTTCAGCTTCTGCTTGGCGCGCAGCTGCGTGCCGAAGTCGGAAGGCTTGCCCTTGCGGCGCTGGCCGTGCTGGCCGGGGCCGTATTCGCGGCGGTTGACCGGGGATTTCGGGCGGCCCCAGATGTTCTGACCGAGACGGCGGTCAATCTTGTATTTCGCCTCATGGCGCTTCGACATATCGCGTGTCCTCTTGAGTTCGCGAGTGAGGACCGCGCCCTCCTGTCCCCGTGAGGGGCGACAGATCCAGCTCAGGAGCGAGCGGATCACGGGTGCGGAAAAAGCCGCGCGGGCCGTTTCCGACCCGCGCGACGCCGGTCCTATAGGCCTATGCGGGGCGACAAGTCAATTCGGCGGGCGATTCCGGCGAAGGAGGGGCGTCAATTCTCAAGCGGCATCGGCTCGATGCGGATATGGGTGAGGCCGTAGCCTGCGAGTGCGATGCGCAAGGGCCCGCAAACGCCGCCGCCATGGGTGAAGATGGCGGGCGCTTCGTCATGCGCGTGCGGCGTCGCTCCGGCGGCCGGTCCGAGCAGCTGCGTCACCCGGCGGGCAATGGCCGGGGCGGGGTCGATCCAGCTGACCGGCCAGAGCGCCAGCCGCTTCAGCCGTTCCAACAGCAGCGGGTAATGCGTGCAGGAGAGGGTGACGACATCGGTGCGCCGCCCGTCCTGCGCCACGAAACAGGGCGCGATTTCCGCCGCGATCGCAGCCTCATCGGCCGGCTCGCCGCGCAGCACCGCCTCGGCCAGCCCGGCCAGGCGGGCGGAGCCGACCAGCGTGACCTGGCAGGCTGCGGCATAGCGGGCGACCAGCCCGCGCGTGTAGTCGCGCGCCACGGTGCCGGGCGTCGCCAGCACCGAGATCAGCCCGCTGCGCGTCGTCTCGGCCGCCGGCTTGATCGCCGGCACGGTGCCGATGAAGGGCATGCCGAAGCGGGCGCGCAGCGCCGGCAGCACCAGCGTCGAGGCGGTGTTGCAGGCGATGATGACGAGGTCCGGGTGGTGCTGCGCGACCAGCCGCTCCATCACCGCCAGCACGCGGGCGACGAGGGCTGATTCATCGAGCCGGCCATAGGGAAAGCCAGCGTCGTCGGCGGCGTAGACGATGCGCGCATCGGGCCGCGCCCGCGTCGTCTCGGCGAGCACTGTGAGCCCGCCCAGGCCGGAGTCGAAAACGAGGATGACAGGACTCAGGCGCGGCATGGCCAGCGCGCCATAGACCGTTCCGGCCAGGAGATCGACCTGCATGAGCGCATCCGCGACGGGTGGAGCCGCATTGCGCCAGAGAGCGGTTAACGAAGCGTCAAGGTCCGGTCATCGGATCCTGGCCAAGTTAGTTGACTCCGTCAATTATTCCTGCAGGATCCTGGCCGGAGGCGCCCGATGTCGGCAGATGAAAACCAGGCGATCGACGCCATTCGCGGCTTCAACCGCTTTCATACGCGCTGGGTCGGGGCGCTCGGCAGCAGGCTGCACGGGAGCGAGGTCTCCCTGACCGAAGCGCGCGTGCTGTATGAACTGGCCCAACGCGACGGCCGGCTGGCGAGCGAGCTTTCGCGCGAGCTCGGTCTCGATCCGGCCTATCTCTCCCGCATCCTCAAACGTTTCGCCATGGTCGGCTGGTTGGCGCGCGAGCGGTCGACACAGGACCAGCGTGCGGTCAGGCTGAGGCTGACGCTGGCCGGCCAGGCCGTTTTCGGCCCGCTCGAACAGGCATCGCGCCGGCACGCGGCCGCGGCGCTGGCGCCGCTCGCGCCCACCGAGAGGGTGGAGCTCGTTCAGGCGCTGGAGCGGGTGCAGGCCCTGCTGGGCGGCGCCGGATCCGTCGCGGCAGCGAGCGCGCAGCCGATCATCCGGCCGCATCGGGCCGGCGACATGGGCTGGGTCATGGCCAGCCACGGCCGATACTATGCCGAGCAGTTCGGCTGGAACGCCGAATTCGAGATGCTGGTCGGCGAGATCGTCACGGCCTTCCTGCGCGATTTCAAGCCGGGGCTGGAACGCTGCTTCATCGCGGAACA
>JBKBRD010000109.1:0-9495 GCA_046292405.1 Allobosea sp.
ACCGGCCGGCGACAGGGCACGGACTTCACTTGCCGGGCGCGCCGAGCGCGAGGGCGTCGGCCAATACGCGGTAGACGTCGCTCTGCTCCATGTAACCGCGGAAACCCTCCGCGCCGGGTCCGGCAGCCTGCAGCACGACATCGTCGACGCTGTGGACGCCACTGTCGATGCTGCGAGGGATGTTGCCCTGCACGAACACCGCGCCGGGCACGGATTTGTACGCTTCATTGGCGACATACTCGCCCTTGCCGTTCTTGATCGCCGGCACGAATTGGCCGTCGAGCTTGGGGCGGAAGGTCTCGTAGTGATCGGGCCCGTTATTGGCGGCGATGAACAGGCGCCGCGAGACGTCGACGCGGTCGGGATAGCCGTCCTTGTCCTTGTCTTCGTAGTTCGGGAAGCCGGCGGCGTCATAGGTTCCGACCTTCTCGCGCATCTCCTCGCCCGGCTTGTCGTCATCGACAGTGCCGATGATCGACACGCCATGGGTATGGTCGCCGGTGACGACGATGAGCGTGTCCGGGTTGGCCTCGGCGAAGCTGCGGGCGACGGCGATGGCCTTGTCGAACTCGATCGTGTCGACGATGGCGCGATCCCAGTCGAGCGGATGGCTCGCCTTGTCGATCAGGGCCGCCTCGACCATGAGGAAAAACCCATCCGGATTCTTGGACAGCTTGTCGATCGCCGCCTTGGTCATCTCCACAAGGCCGGGCTGGTTCGGGAACTTCGCGACGCTGCCCTTTTTCAAGAATTCCCGGTCGAGCGCGGTGTCCATGTTGCCGGTGTGGAAGAGCCCGAGCAGCTTGCTCTGGTTGGAACCGGCGGCCGCAGCCAACCCGGTTTTGTCCGTCGCCAGCGCATAGCCGGCGTCCTTGAACAGCGCGAGATAGTCCTTCTCGTCCTTGCGCTTGGAGCCTGCGACCGTCTTCGGCAGGAAATAGGCGGAACCGCCGCCGAGAACCACTTCGGGCTTCACATCGTAGAGCATGCCGACGATCTCGGCCTTGTTGTCGCGCCGCCGCGTATGCGCCACGACCGCAGCCGGGGTCGCATCTTCGATTTCGGCGTTCGAGACGATGCCGGTAGCCTTGCGGCCGGTGCGTCGCAGCGCCTCGGCAATGGTCTCGACCTTGGGGTCGTCCATCGTGTCGGGAGTGCGGTCGGCATAGACGCCGAGAGCGTTCACGCGCGATTTGTGGCCGGTCATGTAGGCCGACATCGTGTTGGCGCTGTCGGTCGCGATCGAATGGGTCGAAGATGTGCCGATGAAGGCGACGGGCGGGACCGAGTCCATGGCCAGCAGGCCGTTGGCCTTGCCCTCGATCATGCCCTTCGACATGATGCGGGCCGCGGTGCGGTGGCCGATGGAGAGACCGTCGCCGATGAGGAAGATGATGTTCTTCGCCTTCGGCTTCGCGGCCGTCCCGTAGACGTCCCAGGATACGGTCCGGGTTTCATCGCCGGCGCGGACTTCCACCGTGTAGGCGCCGGTGGCGGCGATGGTCAGGTCCCGCAGGATCAGCGCCGAGCCCAGGACGGCGCCATCCTTGTCCTTCTCCTCCGGGACGAAAACCGCCTTCTTGCCGAACACCGCCTCATAAGGCTGGCCGTTGACGAGAACCTTGATCTCCGCCGGCTGGACCACCTTGGAAAACTCGACCTTGAAGTCGAAAGGCGAACCCACGAGCATGGTGGCGCGGTCGAGCGGATAGATGGTCGCCGCAGGCGCCGAATTGATGATCAAGGTCGCTGCTGCGAAAGCAAGGACGGTTCTGCGCATGACACCATCTCCGTGATAAGCTGCCCCGGTTCTCTAGGGTCAGGAGATGACGGAGATATAACGGCTGCCTTCGATTACCCATTCCGATCCGATGAGCGTATGTTATCAAATCTCCCTCTAGGTCATGCGCGGAGGACCGCGCCTCGCTGGGCTGGTCGGATCGGGGTTTGAGGCGTTGGGCGCCGCCTCGCCCAGCAGGCGCTCGGTATCGGCTCCGCTCGCCGGCACGGCGCGCAGGGCCGCAGCCTGCTCGCGGAATACCGGCGCCAATGGCAGCGGCGTCGAGACCAGCCGGCGCCTGCCCGGCTCCTGCGCCTGGGCATCGAACAGCCCGCGCGCGGTCGCGTGCGGATCGTTCACCGCCTCGTCCAGCGTCCGCACCACCGTGCAGCAGCAATCGAGCGGCTCGAGCAGGTCGCGCCAGTGACGCGCCGGCTGGCTGGAGACGATCGCCGCGATCGCCGCGCGCGTCGCCTGCGGGTCCCGGCTGTCGTCGCGCAGGGCGGGAGCGAGCGCCAGCGCATCGCAAAGCGCGTCCCAGAATTTCGGCTCGAGCGCGCCGACCGCCAGGAACCAGCCATCCTGCGTCGCATAAAGGCCGTAGCGCGGGCTCGCGCCGGTCAGCAGAGCTTCCGCACCGCCCGGATAGGCGCCGCCGGCCTGTCCCTGCGCCAGCCCATACCAGGCGAAGGCCGGCATCGCATCGGCCATGGCGATGTCGAGATGGCAGCCCTGCCCGCTGCGTTCGCGCTGGCGCAGCGCCAGCAGGATGTTCATCACCGCAGGCATGGCGCCGCCGCCGATATCGGCCACCAGCGGCGGCGGCAGCGGCGCGGGCTGGCCCGGCTTCAGCCCCTGGCCCAAAAGCCCGCCGATCGCCTGGTAGTTGATGTCGTGCCCGGCCTCCTGGGCGCGCGGCCCGGTCTGGCCATAGCCGCTGATCGAGCAATAGATCAGCCGCGGGTTGAGCGCGCGCAGCGCCTCCTGGCCGAAGCCGAGCCTTGCCATCACGCCCGGCCGGAACTGCTCGATGACGATGTCGGCCTGGGCGATCAGCGGGGTCAGCCGCGCCAGCGCATCGCCGGCCTTGAGGTCGATCTCGACGCTCTCCTTGCCCCGGTTGAGCACGGCGAAGGGGGCCGAGGTCTCGCCGAAGCGCGGCGGGAAGCGCCGCATGTCCTCGCCGCCGGGCCGTTCGATCCTGATCACCCGCGCGCCGGCCTCGGCCAGGAACAGGCTCGCCATCGGGCCCGGCAGCAGCGTCGAGAAATCGAGCACCAGCAGATCGTCCAGCGGCAGCATCGCGCCCTCGTGCAAGCGGCCGGGATGAGCCGTCAGGGAAACAGGTCGGCGGTCATCCTGCCCGTCTTCACCAGCCAGAGAAAGCCCGTCAGCGTCACCATCGAGACGATGGTGCCGACCAGGATGCAGGCCGAGGCGCGCTCGATGCCGATCCTGTACTGCGTCGCGATCATGAAGATGTTCAGCGCCGGCGGCAGCGCCGCCATGATCACGGCCGCGAAGATCCAGTTGTCGGGGAAATTGCCGATGGCCGAGACCAGCACCCAGACGAAGAGCGGGTGCAGCACCAGCTTGATGATCACCAGCGTCGGCACTTCGCCCGGCATCGCCTTGATCGGCCGCAGCGCCACGGTGACGCCGAGCAGGAACAGCGCGCAGGGCGCGGCCGCCTGCGACAGCCACAGCGTCATCTTGTCGATGGCGGTGGGCGCGGTGAAGTTGAGATAGGCGGCGATGACGCCGGCCACGGTCGCGACGTTGAAGGGGTGCGTCAGCACCCGCCACGCCACCTCCCGCACCGTGGCGAAGAAGCTCTTGTCGTCGACGCCGGCGATGCCCATCAAAAACGGGATCAGCGAGAACAGCAGAATGTTGTCGAAGACGAAGATCAGCACCACCGGCGCGCTGGCGGAGGGGCCGAGCGCCGCCAGGATCAGCGGCGGCCCCATATAGCCGATATTCGAGTACGACCCCGCCACGCCCTGCATCACCGCTTGCGGCATGTCGCCTTTGGTGTGCTTCAGCCCCACCGCGAAGGAGAGCGCGAAGGCGCAATAGGTGGACAGCGTCGTGGCGATGACGAAGCCCCAATTGCTCAGTTCGCTCAGCGGCTTGTCGGCGATCAACCGGTAGAACAGGCAGGGCAGCGCGATGTAGATCAGGAAATATTGCAGCCAGGCCAGCCCTTCCTCGGGCAGGCGCTTGTAGCGGCCGATGACATAGCCGAGCAGGATCAGCCCGAAAAACGGCGCGACCAGGTTGAACAGGCTGGCAAGTTCGGCCATGCGGCGAGCGGCCCTCGAAGCGGCATCAAGCCTGCAAGGCCCGACAGAAGTGGCGTCCCCCCAGCCTCTAGCGATTTGAGGCGCGGAAGCAAAGGCCCGAGGCGGCGAGACGCAGGGCGGATTGGTTTGGCCCGAGGAGCCGCAGCGGCGTCGCCGAGGCCGCTCCCACGGCTTCCGGAGCCTCCTGGACCATCCTTCGAGACGCCGCTTCGCGGCTCCTCAGGATGAGGGCTCGACGATACGGTTGCGCCCCCACAGCGGCGACGAAGCCAAGGATTTTCTGCCTAGGACAATAATCCTTAAGGCTGGCCTAGGTCATAATTCCCATCCCCATCCCTTCCCCTCCGAAAGAGCGGATGGACGCGCCGGTCCCGCTCCGCCACATTGCGGCGATGCAGCATGGAGCCGCGCCGTGACCGTCAAGACGCCCCGCCAGTTCTTCCGCCCCCTCGCCATCGGCGCGCCAGAGCCCTGTCGCGAGCTGCCGCTGCGACTGGAGCGGATGATCCATTTCGTGCCGCCGCATCTGGAGAAGGTGCGGGCCAAGGTCGGCGAACTCACGGGCCAGGTCGACATCATCCTCGGCAATCTCGAGGACGCCATCCCGGTCGAGGCCAAGCAGGCGGCGCGCGACGGCTTCATCGCGATGGGCAAGGCGGTGGATTTCGGCCGGACCGGGCTGTGGACGCGGGTCAATGCCCTGAACTCCCCCTGGTTTCTCGACGACATCGCCGCCATCCTGGGCGAGATCGGCGGCAAGCTCGACGTCGTGATGGTGCCGAAGGTCGAGGGTCCCTGGGACATCCACTATGTCGACCAGCTTCTGGCCCAGTTCGAGGCGCGCCACCAGTTGCGCAAGCCGATCCTGATCCACGCCATTCTGGAGACGGCGGAGGGCGTGAAGAATGTCGACAGCATCGCCACCGCCTCGCCGCGCATGCATGGCATGAGCCTGGGCCCGGCCGATCTCGCCGCCTCGCGGGCGATGAAGACCACCCGCGTCGGCGGCGGCCACCCGGAATACAAGGTCCTGGCCGATCCGACGCCCGAAGGCGGGGCGCGCGCCGTCGCCCAGCAGGACCTCTGGCACTACACGCTGGCGAAGATGGTCGATGCCTGCGCCGCGGCCGGGATCAAGCCGTTCTACGGACCGTTCGGCGATTTCGCCGATGCGGCAGCCTGCGAAGCGCAGTTCCGCAACGCCTTCCTGCTCGGCTGCGCCGGGGCCTGGACGCTGCACCCCTCGCAGATCGAGATCGCGAAACGCGTCTTCAGCCCCGATCCCACGGAGGTCGCCTTCGCGAAACGCATCGTCGCGGCGATGCCGGACGGCTCCGGCGCCGTGATGATCGACGGCAAGATGCAGGACGACGCCACCTGGAAGCAGGCCAGGGTGATGCTCGACCTCGCCGCACAGGTCGCGCAGCGCGACCCGGCCTTGGCCGAGCGCTACGGTCTGGGATGAACCGGACCGCCGTCCGCCTGTTGATTTTGACGCAATTGCAACGCAATCCTCAAGCAATCGAATTGCGTATGACGACTATCGGCCCGCAGATTTGGGCCGGCGCAACAGGATGGACCCGCACTCCATGGAAGCACGCTCGGCCAAATTCCGGATCGGCCAGGTGGTCAAGCACCGCGTATACCCGTTCCGGGGCGTCATCTTCGACGTCGATCCGGTCTTCTCCAACACCGAGGAATGGTGGCTCGCAATCCCCGAGCATCTGCGCCCCTCGAAGGATCAGCCCTTCTACCATCTCTTCGCCGAAAACGAGGAGGCGGAGTACGTCGCCTATGTCTCCGAGCAGAATCTAGTGATCGACGAGTCCGGACAACCGATTCGCCACCCGCAGGCGAACGAGCATTTCCGGCGCGATCGCAAGGGGCGCTACATGATCGACCGGGCCGGCCTCAACTGAACCGAAGCCCCTCGCGACGAGATCCGCCGCCAAAGCAAAAGGCCGGCCCTTGCGGGGCCGGCCTTTGTCATTGGTCGAACGAGGCGATCAGGGCTTGGGCGCAGCGCCGGGAGCAGGAGCCGGGGCGGGAGCCGCAGCGCCAGGCGCCGCATTCGCGCCACCGCCGCCGAGCCGCTGGCGCAGCTCTTCCTGCCGCTTGGCGAGCTCGTCCTGCAGCGCCTTCTGCTGGTCTTCCAGCACCTTCGGATCGATCGGGGCGCCGTCGAAGCCCTTGGCGAAATCGGCGAGCGGAATCTGGAACGACACCTCGCGCGCGCCCTGGTTCTGCACGCTGACGCTGAGGGTGTTGCCCTTCTTCATCTGGTTGATGAACTCGTTGTTGACCTGCGCCTCGGCGAAGCAGCCATTCGGGAAGCAGATCGCGTATTTGCCCGGCGTCGGCGAGCCGGTGTCAACCCCGAAGCGGATGCCTGGCCCGAGCAGCAGCCCGAGCGGCATCAGGAAGCGGACGATGCGGTTGGGGTCGCCCTTCACGTCGTAGATCGCGACCGCCAGCACGGGCTGACCCTGATCCGAGACGAAATCGCGGGTGGTGTAGCAGATTTCCTTGTTGGCGGCCTGATCCTTGCCGCAGACCTTAGTCCAGCTGGTCTGGGACGGCTCGGGCTTGACCTGAACGACGGACGGCCCTGCGGCGGCCTGACCGGCGGGCGAGGCCGGCTGCTGAGCCGGCTGCTGCTGGGCCGGGCGCTGCGCCGGCCGCGGCTGCTGGGCCTGCGCATGGGCGGCGAGAGGGGCCAGGCCGATAGCCGCGCTGAGGACGAGGCTCAGGGCGCGCGTCGGCATATGAAACGAAGCGGACATCATGTCTTATCCTTACCAGGCGAATCCGAAGTCACGACTTCGCAAAGCCGCGCGCGTCACCAACGAGAGCCCCATCGCATATCTGGACCGGCAATCGCAAGCCGCGCAGTACAACGGGGAATGAGGCCTTTGCATGACAACGGCCGGACTATGACGATCCAGGCAGGAAAGCGAGCGCGAGACAGCGCAGATTGCGAACCGGGCCGCTGCCCCAACGTCTGTCGACAAGCAGTAGCCGCTGATGCTCGGCCGTCAAGGCCGGATTAGCCGAGTCGCGGGCGGGCGCGCATGATAGTGTGGGGGCGGGAATCAGGTCGGACGATGCGATTGACGAGACTTTGCCAGCCTGCGCGCCGTTTGGCCGCACTCGCCTTGAGCGCCATGGTGGTCGCTGTCGCCGCACTGCCGCTGCGCGCGCAACCGCAGCTTCATGACCACGCCATCGCCATGCATGGCGAGCCGGCCTTGCGCAAAGGTTTCAGCCACCTCCCCTACGCCGACCCGAACGCGCCCAAGGGCGGTCGCATCGTCTTCGCCTTGCAGGGCACCTTCGACAGCCTCAACCCGCTCGTTGTCATCGGCGTCGCGCCCGACGCCGTGCCGCGCTTCGTCCAGCAGAGCCTGCTCTATCGCTCGGCCGACGAGCCCTTCACCGCCTATGGCCTGCTCGCCGCCCGCGTCGAGCTGAATGACGAGCGCACGCGCCTGGCCTTCGAGATCGACGAGCGCGCCCGCTTTTCGGACGGCCGGCCCGTGACGGCCGATGACGTGGTCTTCACTTACGAGATGCTGAAGACCAAGGGCAAACCCTTCCACCGCTCCAGCCTCGGGCGCGTCACGCGCGCGCAAGCCGTGTCGTTGCGCCGGGTCGAGTTCGATCTCGGCGACGGCTCCAATCGGGAGCTGCCGCTGGTCATCGGCGCGATGCCGATCTTCGCCCGACACGCCACCAATGCCGAAACCTTCGGCGAAACCAGCTTCAAGCCGGCGCTCGGCTCGGGGCCTTATCTGGTCTCGGAAGTCCGCCCCGGCGAAAGCCTGACGTTGAAGCGGCGCAAGGATTTCTGGGCCGAGGATCTGCCGGTCATGCGCGGTCTCTTCAACGCCGACGAGATCCGTTACGATTTCTATCGCGATTCCAATGCCTTGTTCGAAGCTTTCAAGGCGGGGCTCTACGATGTCCGGTTTGAAGGCGACCCCACGCGCTGGAGCACGGGCTATGACGTGCCGGCGGTGCGGGACGGCCGGATCGTGCGCGAAAGCTTTCGCCTGCAGGCGCCCAAGGGCATGACCGGGCTGGTCTTCAACACCCGCAAACCGCTCTTCGCCGATGTCCGGGTGCGCGAGGCGCTCGGCCTGATGTTCGATTTCGAATGGGTCAATCGCAACCTGTTCAACGGCGTCTATCGCCGCGCCGGCAGCTTCTTTTCCGATTCCGAACTGTCGGCGTTGGGCGTCCCGGCCGACGATCGCGAGAAGGCGTTGCTCGCGGCCTTCCCCGGCAGCGTGCGCGACGACATGCTGGCGGGGCGCTGGAGCCCGCCTGCGACCGACGGCTCGGGCCGGGACCGCGAGACCGCGCGCCGCGCGCTGGCTCTGCTCGACAGCGCCGGCTACGCGCTTCAGGACGGCGTGCTGCGTCACACAGCCTCCGGCGAGCCGTTCACCTTCGAGATGATGGTGACGAGCCGCCCGCAGGAGCGGCTGGCGCTGAACTATGCGGCGTCGCTGGCGCGGCTCGGCATCGCCGCCAATGTCCGGCTGATCGACGACGTGCAGTACTGGCGCAGGCTGTCGGCCTTCGACTTCGACATGATTCAATGGACATGGAGCGCCACCGCCTCGCCCGGCAATGAGCAGATCGGCCGCTGGGGCTCGGCCAATGCGCAGCGCAAGGGCGCGCTGAACTATGCCGGCGTCGCCTCCCCGGCCGTGGACGCGGCGCTGCAGGCGCTGCTCGCCGCGCGAGCGCGCGAGGATTACGTCGCCGCAGTGCGCGCGCTCGATCGGCTGCTGCTTTCGGGCTTCTACGTCGTGCCGCTCTACTATCTGCCGGACACCTGGTTCGCCCATAACCGGGATGTGGTCTTTCCGGCGCGCAAACCCGCCTATTTCCTCGCGACCGAGGCGCTGGCTCGCATGCCGGCCCCGGCCAACTGAGAGCGACCTGATGCAGGCCGAACAGGACGACGCGGCTGCGCTGCTCGACGGGCTCAGCTTCGATACGCTGCTGCAGGCGCTGGCGTCCGGCCGGGGCTACGAGGCGGCGCTGCGCGATCCGCCAGGTCGCCGCGGCTGGAGCGACACGCTGCCAACCTCGCTCAGCTTCATCCAGCTCAACGAGCGCGTCGATCAGCTCGCCCGGCTGCTGACGATCAACCATGCTCCGCCGGGATCGGGCGTCGCCATTCTCGCGCCGATGGGGCCCGAAGCCGTCATTTCGATCTTCGCCAGCCTGCGCGCCGGGCTGTCGCCGTTGATGCTGCCGCTTCACGCAGACGAGCCAGCCCTGCTTGAGCTGATGGAGCGCGGCAATGCCGTGATGGCGCTGGGCGTCGGCCGGGTCGGACCGCTGCGCCCGCTCCTGACCCTGCGCAACCTCGCCGTCCGGGCCTTTGGCACGCGT
>JBKBRD010000110.1:0-1687 GCA_046292405.1 Allobosea sp.
GGCCAGGCCGGCTGCGCCGGCCGCGCCGAGGAAACGGCGGCGGCTGAGCGGGTTTTGCTTGATGTCCGAGGTCATCGGCTCATCTCCTCCTGATGGGGGCGGTCGACGCTGCGGCGGCTCATGCGCCCGTCACCTTGACGGCGTTGTTGGGAGTGATCGTCACCGTCTTGGCGCGGGCGACATGGTCGCGCACCACATCCCAGATCGGCGGGCCCTGGGTGCCTTCGTTGACGCTGGCCCAGCCGGAGACGACATAGCTCTTGCCGGCTTCGATGGGCTTGCCGCTCTTCAGATGCGTCAGCCCCGAGATGCGGCTGCCCATCGGCTGGGAGACGTCGATGGCGTAGCCCATGCCGCCGATCCGGACCATGTCGCCGCCGCCCTGGAAATACGGGTCGGGGTGGAAGATGTTGTCGGCGACATCCTCCAGAATCTCCTTCAGCTGCGCGCCGGTCATCTGATTGCGGTAGCAGGCGGGATAGGTGATCGCGGTCGCGTTGGTGATCGCCTCCCAGGTGATCGCCTCGCCCGGCAGCAGCGTGCCGCCCCAACGAAAGCCCGGCGAGAGCGCGATCTCGGCGTCGCGCTCGCTGAGCATGGCGTCGCAGATCAGATCGTCGAACGTGCCGTTGAAATTGCCGCGTCGGTACAGGAGCGAGTCGGTCCGGCCGATCTCGCGGGCCAGATCGGCGGCATAGGGAGCGCGGTGCTTCTCGACCAGCGCCGCCATCTCCACATCCGGCGCGATCGCGTCCGAGAACACCGGCATCAGCTTGAAGCGGATGTCGGAGACCTTGCCGTCCTTGGTGGCGATGTCGAGCCGCGACAGGAATTTCCCATGCGAGCCGGAGGCGACCAGCACTGTCTCGCCGACCCGGACCATGCCCGGCATCGCGTCATGGGTGTGCGCGGTCAGGATGATGTCGATGCCCTTGACGCGGCTGGCGAGCTTGCGGTCGACATCGAAGCCGTTATGCGAGAGCAGCACCACGATGGCCGCGCCCTCGGCCCGCACCTCCTCGACCTGCTTCTGCAGCTCGTCCTCGCGAATGCCGAATTCCCAGTCCGGGAACATCCAGCGCGGATTGGCGATGGCCGTGCGCGGCAGCGCCTGACCGATGACGCCGACCTTGACGCCGCCCTTCTCGAAGACCTTGCGGGCGGCGAAGACCGGCTCGTTCCATTCGCGGTCGCGGATGTTCTGGGCGAGGAAGGCGAAGGAGGCGCTGTCGGCGATCTCCTTCACCCGCTCGGCCCCCAGCGTGAATTCCCAATGCGAGGTCATGGCGTCGGTCTTGAGCTGGGACATGACTTCGACCATGTCCTGGCCCTTGCTCTGCAGCGCGCTCCAGCTGCCCTGCCAGGTGTCGCCGCCATCGAGCAGCAGCACCTTGTCGGCGCCGCGCTCGGCCCGGATCGCCTTCACCAGCGCAGCGATGCGGTCGATGCCGCCCATCTTGCCATAATTGCGGGCGAGCGCGACGAAATCATCCGAGGTCAGCGCAAACGCCTCGGCCGAGCCGGCGGCGATCTTGAAATAGGCGCGGAAGGCCTCGTCCACGAGGTGAGGGGGCTGTCCCCTGGCGTCGCCGACGCCGAGATTGATCGACGGCTCGCGGAAGTGCAGCGGCATCAGCTGGGCGTGGATGTCGGTGACGTGCAGGATCGTCACCGTCCCGAGCGGATC
>JBKBRD010000110.1:1787-9481 GCA_046292405.1 Allobosea sp.
GGCTCGCGGAAGTGCAGCGGCATCAGCTGGGCGTGGATGTCGGTGACGTGCAGGATCGTCACCGTCCCGAGCGGATCGAAACGGAGAATATCCGCCTGCGTCAGCTTCTGCTGCGCGGCGGCGCGGCCGAGCGGGCCGAGGCCGGACGCCGTGGTCAGCGCCGCCGCCGCGACCGTCGCCTGGAAGAACTCGCGTCGTGAGATCATGACAAATCCTCTGGACCGGCGCAGGCGCCGTCCATGCGCGACCCGTGATCGGGCCGCGACCTCTGAAGCGTGGAGTGGGGCCGGCGCGCGGCCGGCCCGGTTCAGCCGACCGTCAGCTTGTTCTTGGCGGTGTATTCCGAGCCGTCATCACCCTTCCAGGTGAAGGTGAACTCGCCGGATTCGGCCGCCTTGTAGAAGAAGGACTGGTAGGGGTTGGCCGAAATCGCCGGGTGCCAATCGGCCGAGAACACCGGCTTGCCGTTGAAGCTGGCGGTGAACTTGTTGATGATCTTGCGCGGAATGGTCTTGCCCTGCGCGTCCTTGCGCTGGCCCGATTCCATTTCATGCGAGATCAGCGTCTTGATTTCGATCAGCTCGCCGGCGGCGGCCTTGGCCGGCACGCGCACGCGGGGCGTCGGTTTGGTGGTCATGGCGTCATCCTCACCTTGATTGTCGTTGTCTTGCCGGACGGTCTCAGCCGCCGCAGCCGCCGATCGTGACCTTCACATTGGCCTTGGCGGTGTGCAGCGCGCCATTCGACATCTCGGCGATGCAGATGATGTTCTGGGTCTGCGCCAGCCGCATGCGGGTTGCGGCGGAAGCCTTTCCGCAGGCCGGCGTGAAGCTGTAGCTGACGATGCCGGGCATCGGGTTTCCGTCCGCGAAAACATGCACGGCCTTGACGTAATCGCTCTCCGTCATCGGGCTCTCGACCTCGATGTTGATCGGCACGACCAGGCCGTTCTCGGCGATCTCGGGCACGTCGAGCCGGATCTTGCCTTCGCTCATGGCCTTGCCGCCGTAGAGCTTCTTGATCTCCTCGGCGACCTGCTGCTCGTCGGCGAAAGCCATGCGCGGGCCGAGAAGGCCGGCGAAGGCGGCGATGGCGCCGGCCGTGACGGCGGCGCGCCGGGTCAGCCCCTTGGTGGGTGATGTCATCCGATTATCCTCCTTCGAAATGTTCTTGTTTCGCTCTTGACGCCAACGCCAAGTCGCGATCATCATTTGCACGTATCGTGATATTGTTTTCTGTGAATGTAAAGTCCCTCCGTCGAGGGGGACGGCAAACTAAGGTCGCAAACAATGCGGCCGCCGAGGAAACGAAAGGGCAAGGGATGAAGCTCCCCATCATCGGGGCGGCCGTGCTGGCGGCCGCCATGACACTCGCCGCCGGTCACCTGACCGCGCAGTCTCCGCCGCTCGACGACAGCGAGAAGGAAATCGAGCGCTACCGGCAGATGCTGTCCGACCCGTTCTCCAACCCCGGCTTTCTCGCCGTCGATCGCGGCGAAGCGCTGTGGAGCGAAAAGCGCGGCGCGAAGAACGTCTCGCTGGAAGGCTGCGACCTCGGGCAGGGGCCGGGCAAGGTCGATGGCGCCTTCGCCCAGCTGCCGCGCTTTTTCGCCGATGCCGACCGGGTGCTGGACACCGAACAGCGCCTGCTCTGGTGCATGGAGAAGGTCCAGGGCCTCGACACCAAGGACGTGCTGGCGCGCCGCTTTTCCGGCCCGGGCCGCGCCTCCGATCTCGAGGATCTCACCGCCTTCATCGCCAACAAGTCGAGCGGCATGAAGATCGAGCCCCAGCTGAAGCACGCCAAAGAACTCGAAATGGCTGCGGTCGGCGAGGAGCTGTTCTACCGCCGCGGCGGCGTGATGGATTTTTCCTGCGCCACCTGCCATGCCGATGAGGGCAAGCGCATCCGCCTGCAGGGCCTGCCGAACCTCTCGGTCCCGGGTCCGGCCGCGCAGGCGACCATGGCCTCCTGGCCGACCTATCGCGTCTCGCAGAGCGCGCTGCGCACCATGCAGCACCGGCTCTGGGACTGCTACCGCCAGCAGCGCTGGCCGGTTCCCGATTACGGCTCCGATGCGCTGACCGCGCTCACCGTCTTCCTGCAGAAGCAGGCCGCCGGCGGCGAGATCGCCGTGCCTTCGATCAAGCGCTGAGAGGACGAGACCGATGCTGAAATTCTCTTTCGCCACGCTTGCCGTCGCCGCGCTCCTGGCCGGCGGCCAGGCCCAGGCTCAGGACAAGCCGGGCGCCCAGACCAAGCCGAGCCAGGCGACGATCGACGCCTATGTCAAATCCACCTTCGGCAAGGCCTCGCCGGAGTGGCAGGCCCGCATCACGCCCGATGAGTCGCTGGCCGCCTGCAACCTGCACCGCAACGCCGTTCCCTCCGCCGAGGCGGACGCCATCATCAAGCGGGAACTCGCCAAGGTGTCCTTCCCCGCCGACGGCAAGATGCTCGGCAACTGGAAGGAGGGCTACAAGGTCGCCAATAACGGCCGCGGCGGCCAGTTCTCCGACCCGCCCGGCACGGTCGCCGGCGGCAACTGCTTCGCCTGCCATCAGCTCGACCCCAAGGAGGTCAGCTACGGCACGCTGGGCCCGAGCCTGACCGCCTACGGCAAGGATCGCAAATACGACGCCGATGCGATCAAGGAGGCCTATACCAAGATCTACAATTCGATGGCGGTGGTGCCGTGCTCGAACATGCCGCGCTTCGGCACCAACAAGGTGCTGGACGAGCAGCAGATCAAGGATGTGCTGGCCTATTTGTTCGATCCGGAATCGCCGGTGAACAAATAGCAGGCGCCATGCGAGGCGTCGGCTCCGGCCGGCGCCTCAGCTCTTCTTGGCCCAGTCGGCGAATGTGCCCTTCTCATAGCCTTTCCCGCGCACGAATTTGAACGTCGCGAGAAACTCCGCCGGTTCGGGGAGACCCGGCATGCGCGCGACCTCGCGCTGGGCCGGGGGCAGGGCGGAGAGCCCGTCGACCGTCTCCGGGAAAAACTGCAGGCTCGGCGTGCCCTGAACGCCATAGCGCGCCGCGAACGCCTTTTCGCCGAGCTTCGTCCCATCTAGGTCGGTGACGATGCGCTGGCCGAGAATGTTCAGATGCAGGACCTCGAAATTTTCGCGAATATAGGCTTGCGTCCGCTCCTCGGCGAGATGGACCTCGTGCAGGCGCCGGCAGGCCGGGCAGCCCTTCAGCCCCCACAGAATGGCGAAGCGCTTGCCGGACGCTTTGGCGGCGGCAATGTCGTCGGCCAGGTCGAGAAAGCTCTCGAGATACCAGTCGAAGTGATAGAGGCCGTCTTCGCCGAGCCGGGCGCGCGCCGCCAGGGCAGGCTGCGCCAAAGCGGCGGCCAGCCCGGTGAAAAGCACAACTCGGCGCGTCGGCATCGAGGCATCCTCGGCAGGGCAGGATCGGTCGGAACAGGGTGGACTGGCGCAAACATATGAATACGACTATATTATCCCGATGTCGATGACCAAACCACGCTTTCGCGCCGTGCTGGCTTCGGTCGCCGCGGGGCTGGCGCTGCTGGCGCAAGGCGCGGCGGCCTCGGCCGCCGAACTCGTCATGTTCACGCGCGATGGCTGCCCCTGGTGCGCCCGCTTCGAACGCGAGGTCGGCCCCATCTATCCGCGCACCGAGGAGGGCGCGAAAGCGCCGCTGCGGCGCGTGGCGCTGGAGGCGGGCGGCAGCGCAATGGACGGATTGAAGGAGCGGGTGTTCGCAGCGCCGACATTCGTCCTCTTCGACGAGGGTCGCGAGATCGGTCGCTTGACCGGATATGCCGGCGACGACGCGTTCTGGGGTCTGCTTGGCAAAATGCTTGCAGGGATGACCGCGGGCGATCACAAGGGCGGCGGCGAAACCCGCCAGATGGGAATGCGATGAGCGCGATTGTTTCCAAGGCACTCGAGACCGAACTGCGGGATGGCGAGGAGTTTTCCGCCGAGCTCGACATTCTGATGCGCAAGGCGCGCAAGGCCAGCGACTTCCTGAAGGCGCTCTCGCACGAAAACCGCCTGCTGCTGCTCTGCTTGCTCGCCGAGCGCGAACGCACGGTGACTGAGCTCGAGAACATCCTGTCGCTGCGCCAGCCCATGGTGTCGCAACAGCTGGCGCGGCTGCGGCTCGACCAGCTGGTCACCACCCGCAGGGATGGCAAGGCGATCTACTACAGCCTCGCCAATGAGGATGTCCGCCGCATGATCTCGGTGATCTACGACATCTTCTGCGGGCCGGCCAAACCGGCCGCGGACGCCTGATGCGCTCGCTGCTGCGCGGCCGATGACGCCGCTGCCGGGCTGGGCCGTGCCCTTGGCCGGATGGGCGATCGGCGCGGCCTGCGGCTTCACCGTCAGGCGCGCCAGGCTCTGTTCGTTCGGCGCGATCGAGGATGTCTGGATCGGCGGCGACACGCGCCGTATCCGCATCTTCGGCCTGGCGCTCGCCATCGCCCTGCTCGGCACGCAGATGCTGATCTGGCGCGGCGATCTTTCGCCCGCGATCACGACCTATGTCCCCAGCGCCGTTCCCTGGCTGGCGATCCTGCTCGGCGCCACGGCGTTCGGCGTCGGCATGGCGCTGGTCGGCACCTGCGGCTTCGGTTCGCTGATTCGTCTCGGCGCCGGCGATCTCCGCAGCCTGATCGTGATGATGGTGTTCGGCGCGGTCGCCTATGCGACGCTGCGCGGCATGCTGGCGCCGCTTCGCATCGATGGCGTCGAGCAGGTGGCGCTGCCGGTTCCCGGCGGCGTGCAGGGCGATCTGCCCTCCGTCCTCGCCTGGCTCGGCCTCGGCGATCTGCGCATGGCGATCGCCCTGGTCGTCGCAGCCGGCCTTTGCCTTGCAGTCGCGCTCGACCGGCGCCTGCGCCGTTCGCCGCGCCTGCTGCTGGCCGGGCTGACGCTGGGGGCGGGCGTGGTCGCAGGCTGGTGGGTGACCGGCGTGGCGATCGACGAATTCGCAGCCAGCCCGCGGGCCCAGAGCCTGACCTTCGTCTCGCCGGTCGGCCGCGCGCTCTATGCCGTGCTGACGACGCCAGCAGGCCTGATCGATTTCGGCGTCGCCAGCATTTTCGGCGTCGTCGCCGGCTCCTTCGCCTCGGCTCTGTTCGATAACGAATTCCGCTGGGAGGCTTTCGACGACCATCACGAGATGCGCCGCCATCTTCTAGGGGCGGGGCTGATGGGCGGAGGCGGCATCCTGGCCGGCGGCTGCACCATCGGCCAGGGGATTTCGGCGGGGTCGATGATGGCCCTGTCCTGGCCGCTCGCGATCGCCGGCATGATGATCGGCGCGCGGCTCGGCATCGCCTTCCTGATGGAAGGCTCGATCCGCCAGATGTTCCGGCACTGAGCCGGCGGGCGCGCGTGCCGCGTCTTCCGGCTCGCCTTTGGCGGCTGGAAATGTTACCCGGCACCACCACAGGGATGATCGACGGGCCATGGCCGATATTTTTCGCGAAATCGACGAGGAAGTGCGCCGCGACAAGGCGGCTGCGTTCTGGAAGAGATATGGCAATCTGCTGATCGCGGTCGCCGTGCTGGCGGTCGCCGGCATGGGCGCCTGGCAGTTCTGGCTGCATCGCGAGAACCAGGCCTCGCAGGCGATGGGCGCGCGGCTGGAAGCGGCGTTGAAATCCTCGCGCGACGGCAACAGCGCCGAGGCGCAGACCATCCTCAAGGATCTCGCCGCCACAGCCCCGGCCGGCTACCGCCAAATCGCGCGCTTCCGCCTCGCGGCCGAGATCGCCAAGGGCGACGCCGCCGCCGGCGCAGCCGCCTTCGACGCGCTGGCCAATGACGGCGCACTCGAGCCGCTCTATCGCGACCTCGCCCGGCTGCGCGCCGGAATGCTGCGCGTCGATCTCGCGCCCTATGCCGAGTTGCGCACCACTCTGGAGCCGCTGGCGACGGCGCAGGGGGCCTGGCGCCATTCCGCCCGCGAAATGCTGGGCATCGCCGCGATGAAGGCCAATCTCTACGAGGACGCCGGCCGCTGGTTCGACGCCATCGTCACCGATCCACAAGTGCCGCAGGTCTTGCGCCAGCGCACCGAACTCTATCTCGCACTGGTCCGTGGCGGCCCCGTCGAGACCCGCAATTGAGGCTGAGCGCGTCCTGATCGGCGCGCCGCCGCCCTGACAGGATGTTTCAGTAGTTCAATGACCGCAACCGTCGCCATCATCGGCCGTCCCAATGTCGGCAAGTCGACGCTCTTCAACCGGCTGGTGGGCAAGAAGCTCGCGCTGGTCGACGATCGTCCCGGCGTGACCCGCGACCGGCGCGAGGGCGACGCCGCGCTCGGCCATCTCCGCTTCAAGATCATCGACACCGCAGGGCTGGAAGAGGCCGACAAGGAATCGCTCCTCGGCCGTATGCGCGCCCAGACCGAGACGGCGATCGAGCAGGCCGACGTCATCCTGTTCATGATCGACGCCAGGCTGGGCCTGACGCCGATGGACCAGCCCTTCGCCGATCTGGTGCGCAAATCCGGCAAGCCCGTGATTCTGCTGGCCAACAAGGCCGAGGGCAAGAAGGGGCTGGACGGGATTTTCGAATCCTATGCGCTGGGCCTGGGCGATCCCGTGCCGTTCTCGGCCGAGCATGGCGAGGGCACCTCCGATCTGCTCGAGGCTCTCGCGCCTTACGTCGATGTCGAGCCCGAGGAGGAAGAGGCTTTCGACGAGAGCTATGGCGACAAGAAATGGGTTGCCGCGCCCGCCGCCGACGATGACGAAGACTATGCCGAGGATCCCAACAAGCCGCTGCGGGTGACCATCATCGGCCGTCCCAACGCCGGCAAATCGACGCTGGTGAACCGGATGATCGGCGAGGAGCGGATGCTGACCGGCCCGGAGGCCGGCATCACCCGCGACACCATCTCGGTCGACTATCAATGGCGTGGCCGGCCGGTCAAACTCTTCGACACAGCCGGCATGCGCAAGCGCGCCCGCATCGAGGAGAAGCTGGAGAAGCTCTCGGTCGCCGATGCGCTCAGGGCCATCCGCTTCGCCGAAGTCGTCGTGGTGCTGCTGGATTCGACGATCCCCTTCGAGAAGCAGGATCTGACCCTGGTCGACCTGACCGAGCGGGAAGGGCGCACCGTCGTCATCGGCCTCAACAAATGGGATCTCGTCGCCGACAAGGCAGGGCTCCTGGCCGAGCTGAAGGAGAAGGCGCATCATCTGCTGGCGCAGGTCCGCGGCGTGCCGATCGTGCCGCTCTCGGGCCTGGCGGGCGAGGGCATCGACCGGCTGATGCAGGCGGTGTTCTCGAGCTATGAGGTGTGGAACCGCCGCGTCTCGACGGCGCGGATCAACCGTTGGCTGGAAGGGGTGCTCTCGGCCCATCCGCCTCCGGCCGTGGCCGGGCGACGCATCAAGATCCGCTACATGACGCAGGCGAAGGCGCGCCCGCCGACCTTTGCGCTGTTCGGCAACCAGCTCGACCATCTGCCGGTGTCCTACACGCGCTATCTCGTCAACAATCTGCGCGAGGCCTTCGACCTGCCGGGCACGCCGATCCGCCTGCACACGCGCGGGGGCGAGAACCCCTACGACAAGGGCAAGAAATAGGGCGGGCGCAAGCCCCCACAGCCCTCATCTGCGAGGAGCTGCGAAGCAGCGTCTCGAAGGATGGTCCAGATTGCGAGCGAGCCTCATGGAGCATCCTTCGAGACGG
>JBKBRD010000111.1:0-9424 GCA_046292405.1 Allobosea sp.
GGCCGAGTCCTTGCCGATTGGCTAACGTGACCATGCGTCATTGGCAAGGTTGCGCATGGCGGCTCCCGGCTCAGCGGATCAGCGGTGGCAGGGCGTCTCCACGGGGATAATCGACGGTGCGCGCATCGAAACCGATACGCTCTCCGATGAGGTAGAGCGGCCTGCGCTTCACCTCGGCGAAGATTCGGCCGACATATTCGCCGATCAATCCGAGCGAGATCAGCTGGATGCCCGAGAAGAACATGATCGAGACGATCAGGGACGGGAAGCCCGGCAGGTCGGTGCCGAAGAACAGCGTGCGCAGCAGGAAGAACAACGCCGTCAGCGTCGAAATGAAGGCGATCACCGCCCCCGTCCAGGTCGCGATCTTCAAAGGCACGGTCGAGAACGACGACAGCCCGTCGAAGGCGAAGCTGAACAATTTGCCGAAGCGGAATTTGGTTTCGCCGAACTGCCGGTCGGCGACGTCGAAGGTCACCCCGATCGAATTGAAGCCGACCCAGGCATAGAGGCCTTTCGAGAACCGCGCGCGCTCCGGCAAGGCCCGCAGCGCATCGACGACCTTGCGGTCGAGCAGGCGGAAATCGCCTGCGCCTTCCGGCAGTTCGGTCTCCCCGAAACGGGCGAAGAGCCGGTAGAAGGCCTTGGCGAAGCTGCGCTTCATCGGACTTTCGCCGGCCCGGTCGGAGCGGCGGCCATAGACGTTCTGATAGCCCTCGCGCCATTTGGCCAGGAAAAGCGGAATGGTCTCCGGCGGGTGCTGCAGATCGGCGTCCATGATGACGACGGCTGCGCCGGCTGCGTGGTCGAGCCCCGCGGCGATGGCGACCTCCTTGCCGAAATTGCGACTGAACGAGATCGCGCTGACCCGCGGATCGGCCGCGTTCAGCAAGCGCAGCACGGCCAGGCTGCCATCGCGGCTGCCGTCGTCGACGCAGATCACTTCCCAGGACGCGACCGCCGTAGACAGCACCGCCTTGAGCCGCTCGATCAGCAGCGGCAGGTTGTCGGCCTCGTTGTGAACGGGCACGACGATGGACAGCTCGGGCCGCTCGTTCTGCGGCTGGGAAAGCGAAGATGGCGTCGGCATTGGCGTTTCTGACACGAAGGCGACCTCTTGCGCGGGCCGCCTCGCTCACCGATGCGCTTGGGCATAGCGGTGATGACGCGGACCGCATTGGACAGTAAGGCATGCAGGGCGGCAATCGCTCTTGTCGCAAGCCTTGCAGATGCGATGCCAGGCCATAGCCTCCGATGGATGAACCAGGGATGACAGACGCAATGGCGACCGGCTTCATCCTGTGCGCCGATGATTTCGCCCTGACCGAGGGCGTCAGCCGCTCCATCCTCGAGCTGTTGGCGCAACGCCGGTTGACGGCGGCCGGCGCGATGACGAACCGCCCGCACTGGCGCCGATTGGCCGGGGAGTTCGGGCGGCATGCGCAGCAGGCCGATCTCGGCGTGCATCTCAACCTGACCTGCGCTGCGCCGATTGCGGCGATGCCCCGGCTCGCGCCGCAGGGCCGGTTGCCCTCTCTGGCGCAACTGGCGCGGGCTGCGGTCGCCTCGCGCGCGGCCCGCCGCGAAATCGCAGCCGAGATCGGCCGCCAGCTCGACGCCTTCGAGGATGCGATGGGCCGCGCCCCCGATTTCCTCGACGGGCACCAGCATGCGCATGTGCTCCCAGGCGTGCGCCGCGCCGTGCTGGAAGCGCTGGAGGCGCGCTACCCGGCCGGGTCGATCTACCTGCGCGACCCCTCCGATTCGGTCCGCGCGATTCGCGCCCGCGGCGTCGCCACGGGCAAGGCCATGGTCATCGCCGGGTTGGCGCGCGGGCTGGCGCGGGCTGCGCGCCGCCGCGGCGTCCCGGTCAACCGCGGCTTTTCCGGCGTGGCCTCCTTCGATCCGGCCAGCGATTTTAGGGCCGATCTCGCCCGGTTCCTGATCCAGCCCGGCCCGGCGCATCTGGTCATGTGCCATCCGGGCTTCATCGATCCGGAGCTTGCGACGCTGGACCCGGTGATCGCGACGCGGCCGCTCGAGCACGCCGCCCTGCTCGCTTTCGAACCCCCGGACGGCCTGGCGATGGCGCGCTTCTCCGGACTGGCGGCACACGCTGCTACCTAGACAAAACACGAATATTCCGACGGGAGAAATCCATTCTTTACCTTGTCGATGCACCCTGCGGCTCGCGATGCTCCGGTTGTCGGCAGCGGAGCGCTCCCTTGGGATAGCGAACGCATGCAGTTGTTCAAGCGTGGTGGCACAGTTGCGTTGCCGACCCCTGCCGCCATGGGCGAGAGGGCCGTCTTCACGGAAAGGAGCAGCCGTTCGCTCAGCAGCCAGATCGTGGCGGCGGCCGTGACCATCGTCGCCACCGCGGTGA
The DNA here is from genome assembly GCA_046292405.1 of Allobosea sp. Lineage (GTDB taxonomy): Bacteria > Pseudomonadota > Alphaproteobacteria > Rhizobiales > Beijerinckiaceae > Allobosea. Next base: position 2,387 of record JBKBRD010000111.1, read on the forward strand.
TCCTGGTCGTGCTCGGCGTGTCCCGGTACAATGACGGCAAGACGCGCGGCGATCTCGAGGAGAAGATCCTCGCTTTGTCGATGATGGTGGTCAACGCGGCGCCGGCCCTGATCCTGGCGCGCGACAATACGACCTTGACCTACATCCTGGAGTCGCTGCGCCGCGACCCCGATTTCGAGGCTGGCATCATCAGCGACGATCTCTCGGTCATCGCCAGCGCCGGCCGCACCGAGACGGCGCGGCTGTCGATGACGCAACGCAGCCTGGCGGCGGCGCTGGGCCGCGATCCCTGGGAGGCGCTGGCCGGGCAGCCTTCGATCCGGATCGAGACCGACAAGGCCGTCACGGTGCTTCACGCCGTCAGCATCGGCAGCCAGCAGAAGCGCATCGGCTATGTCGCCGTCCGCTTCGACAAGACGCGGCTGGTCGAGCGCAGCCATTGGGAGAAGATGGTCACCATCGGCATCGGGCTGGCCATCCTCGTCGTGCTGGCGCCGCTGCTCTGGATCACCCTGTCGCGCACCATGAAGCCGCTCAAGAACATGACCAAGGCGATCGTCAGCATTTCCGACGGCAGGCTCGACACGCCGATCGATGTCGTCGGCCGCGGCGACGAGATCGGCGCCATTGCCCATGCGCTCGGCATTCTCAAGGTCAGGCTCGCCGAGCGCGCGACCTTGCAGGACAAGCAGCACATATCCGAGGAAGAGCGCCGGCTGAAACAGCAGCGCGTCGACGAGGCGATCAGCGTCTTCCGCGCCGAGGTCGGCGTCGCGCTCGAAGCCTTCAAGACCAATGCCGAGAGCATGAGCTCTGCGTCGGACGGCCTTGCCCGCGTCGCGGCGGAATCATCGGGCCGCGCCGCGCGCGCCGCGCAAAACGCCCATGGCGCCTCCGGCAATGTCGAGAACGCGGCTCAGGCCGCCGAGGAGATGGGCGCAGCCATTCGCGAGGTCGAGTTCCAGGTCCGCCGCGTCCGCTCCGAAATCGTCGAGGCGGCATCGGTCTCGCGCGACACCGCCAGCTCCGTCCGCGCGCTGGACGAGACGGCTCGCGCCATCGGCGAGGTCGTCAATCTCATTCGCGACATCGCCGCCCAGACCAATCTGCTGGCGCTCAACGCCACGATCGAGGCCGCTCGCGCCGGAGACGCCGGCCGCGGCTTCGCCGTCGTCGCCTCGGAGGTGAAGAGCCTGGCGTCGCAGACCGCCGACGCGACCGATCGCATCGTCGCGCAGGTCGGCGCCATCCAGGGCGCGACCGGCCAGGTCGTCGGCGCCATCCAGAACATCGCCGAGCGCATGGGCGCGATCGAGAGCTTCGCCAATTCCGTGGCGACCTCGATCGAGCAGCAGGCGATCGCGACCGGAGAGATCGCCAGCGGCGTCGCCATGGCGAGTTCGTCCTCGCTTTCGGTGTCGAGCGACCTCAGCGTGTTGGCCGACAGCGTCGAGGAAACCGGCCGCTCGGCCGAGCAGGTGAGGGGGGCGGCCGGCGAGGTCGCGGCCCAGGCCCTGCGCCTGCGGAAAACGGTCGACCAGTTCCTGCGCAACGTCGCGGCGTGACGAGGCCCTCGACCGCTACCCTCTGCAATCCCAATAGTCGGGAGGTTCGGTTTCGGCTGAATTCAACATTCGGCGGCAGGGTCCAAGCAGCATGGCAGGATTTGCGGCTTCCCAGGAAAAAGCGTATCGTTGATCCAGGAAGGGTAGGATGACTCTCTCTTTGGACGCGCCGCCGAAGCTAACGTGGAAGATCGATCTTGAGGGCGGGCAGCGTCGGCTTCAGGAAGCGATTCTCTATGTCGCCAAACAGTGCCAGTCTGCTCCTTCTTTCGGCCTCATCAAACTCAACAAGATCCTATGGCGGGCCGATTTCGTTTCCTTCGCGGAGCGGGGTCAGCCGGTTACGGGACGTCAGTACCAGCGTCTTCCCCAAGGACCTGCGCCCGTTGAGATGAAGCCTGTCCTGAACGAGATGTTGCGTGCGGGATTGATCCGGATCGAGCTGGCACGGGTCATCAACTACGATGAGCGTCGTGTGACGCCGCTTACGGAACCAAGTTTGGCGTTCTTCACTAAGGGCGATCTGGATCAGCTCGATCGCTCGATTTTCTTTTATTGGGAGAAAAACGGCAGAGAGACGAGCGATCAGTCGCATGGCGCGGCTTGGCGAACGCGAGAAGACGGCGACAGCATGCCGTATGAGCTGGCATATCTATCGGACGAGCCGCTGAGCGTGGAGACCCGGAATCGCCTGCTGAACAAGGCGCAGGCGCGGGGACTGCGGTCCCTATAACTTCATGCGCTCGATTATCGAAAGCGAGCAATTCGCCAAGGACGTTGCGGAACTGGGAGGTTACCGTGCGATCGATTTGGCGCTTGAGCCCATCATCGAGGCCCTGATGGCAAATCCCTATGGTTTCGAAATGGTTGCCAATGATTGGTGCAGCATCCGATTTGCGCGCACACGTATGATAGAGCGCTACGTGCCACCACTGATAGTCGCCTTCACCATAGATCAACATAATAATGTTGTTCTGGAATGGGTCGAGGTGGCTGACGAAGCCGTCTGAATCGACAGCAAGCCTCTTGCTCGAGGCGTCGTAGTTGGGCTGCATGCGTGCTGGCGATGTCGGCACAAGTTGACGAGGCGCGGACCGCTCGGTTTGTCTAACATGCGAGCCAACAAAAAAGCGGGGCCGTGAGGCCCCGCTTTCGCATTCGCGCTGAGCTGAAAAAGTTCAGGCGCGCGCGCCCTCGTAGAGCTCCGCCACGTACTCCCAGTTCACCAGGCTCTCCAGGAAGGCCTTGAGATAATCGGGGCGACGGTTGCGGTAGTCGATGTAGTAGGAGTGCTCCCAGACATCGCAGCCGAGCAGCGGCGTCGCGCCGTTGACCAGCGGGCTCTCGCCATTGGGGGTCTTGCTGACCGCGAGCTTGCCGCCCTTCATCTCGAGCCAGCACCAGCCGGAACCGAACTGCCCGACGCCGGCGGCGACGAAGTCTTCCTTGAACTTGTCGACCGAACCGAAGGAATCGACGATCGCCTTCTCGAGCGAGCCCGGAATGCTGCCGCCGCCATTCGGCTTCATCCATTTCCAGAAATGCAGATGGTTGTAATGCTGGCCGGCGTTGTTGAACACGGCGGGGTTCTTGCCATGCGAGGCCTTGACGATCTCCTCGAGCGACTTGCCCTCGAATTCCGTTCCCTTGATCGCGTTGTTGCCATTGTTGACATAAGCGAGGTGGTGCTTGTCGTGATGATACTCGAGCGTCTCCTTCGACATGAAGGGCTGCAGCGCATCATGGGCATAGGGCAGGTCTGGAAGGGTGAAGGTCATCGGGGCCTCTCCTGTAGCGAAAATCACGAGGGACTTGGGAATGGTCAGCCGAGGGATGGCAGGGTTAGACCGGTCGAACCCGATCCTCCATTCGTCCTGCTAGTTAAGCCTCCGCTCAGCCAGCGGCAACGGGTCGGGCGCCGATTGTGGCGCGATCGCGCGCGGCTCCGCCATGCGGCTCGCGCGCTCGGCGGCGGCGTTTGCGGCGAAAGCCATGTCCCTTTGGCTGGGACAAAAATGAAACTCTCTCTTATTCAATACGTTAGAGTATACTGGTGCGTAAGCGTTCATGCGGTTTGCGGTTTTTTCGCTCAACCGGGGCTGGGGTAGGGCAAACATTGATTACGATCTTCTTCCTGCTGGGTCTTGCGCTGCTCGGCGGCGGCGTTGCGGCCATTGTCGACGGGCTGCCTTATCTCGTGCTCGAACGCGGCTTCACGCAGGTTCTCGGCGGTGTTTCCGCCGCAACTGGCGGCGTCGTGCTTCTGGCGCTGTCATGGGTGCTGGTCGAGATCAGGCGCGTGAAATCGGCGCTGACGAGGCTCGCAGCCGCGACGCTGCCGGCGCCCGAAGCCATCGCGCGGCAGACGCCGCAACCGGCTCCGATCGCCGATCAGGCCCAGGCGGAACTCGATCTGCGTGAGCCTCCCGCTGCCTCCTCCCCATCGCTGACGCCGGGCGCGGTGATGCTTGGCGCAGGCGCTGCAGCCGCGTCGGGCGCGTTGGCTCGGCAGACGGCCGCTCCGGACACGTCCGCGCCGTTGGAACTCTCTCCGACCGATGCCGCCATCACGGAGCCCGAGCCGACGACAGCCGCTGCGGCGGCGGAAGAGCCGACCGCCGAACCCGTCGCCGAGCCTGAACTTGAAGTCGCTCCCGAGCCTGAACTCGCTTCCGAGCCTGAACCCGCTCCCGAGCCGGAGCTCGAACCGCAGCCCGAGCGTCAATCCGGTCCGGATGGCTGGGCGCCGGCCTCCTGGCCCGAAGCCGCGGCCCCGACGGCCTGGCCCGAAGCTCCATCTCCGCAGCGCGCCTCCGATCCGTTCGCCGAGGCGATCGCGGCGGCCATGGAGCCCCATGCCTATGCGCCGCCGCGCGAGCCGTCCGAGACCGAAGCCGACCGGCCGACTGTCGAGACGCCCGCCGAGTCGAACGACGGGATCGCGCTGTTGCGCGAGAGTTTTGCCGGAATGACGGCCGAAAGCGAAGCGGAAGCGCATCGCGCTACGGCGGCCGAGGCGGAGCCCGCCGACGCCTGGATGCTGTCGGTCCGGCGCGAAGACAGCTGGCTGACCTCGCTGCCTTCGACCAGGCAAGAGCCTGCGTCCATTCCCGATGACGACGACGCCGCCGCAATGTCGGCCGCGGCCGGCGAGAGCGCGCCGGAGGCGGACGCGACGGCGCCGACGCACAGCCCTGTCGAAGACGAGGCGGAAGCCACGCCCGAAGCCGAGGCTGGCGATCAGCCCGAGGCCGACGGCGAGGAAGAGCTGCCGGCGGCGCCATCGACGCCGCCCGCCAGTTCGGAGGAGGGCGTCATCGGCGCCTATCAGGTCGGCGATGCCCATTTCACCATCTATGCCGATGGTTCGATCCAGGCGCGCACGCCCGATGGCGATTACAGCTTCGACTCGATGGACGAGCTGAAGACCTATCTCGCCAGCGAGAAGAGCCGGCTGGGGCTCTGATCAGGCGACAGGCGGCGCAAGCCGCGCCTCCGGCCAGGCGTCGGTGACGGCCTGCAGCGCGAAGGCGTAGGCCAGCGCCGTCTCCTTCAGGGAGTCGAAGCGCCCGGCCGAGCCGCCATGGCCGGCATCCATATTGGTGTGAAGCATGATCGGCCCGCCGCCCGTCATCGTCGCGCGCAGGCGCGCGACCCATTTCGCCGGCTCCCAATAGGTGACTCGCGGATCGGTGAGGCCCGCCATAGCCAGGATCGGCGGGTAGCTCTGCGCCTTGACGTTGTCATAGGGCGAATAGCTGCGGATCATGTGAAACGCGGCCACGTCGCGGATCGGATCGCCCCATTCCGGCCATTCCGGCGGGGTCAGCGGCAATGTCTCGTCGAGGATCGTGTTCAGCACGTCGACGAAGGGGACCTCGGCGACGATGCCGGCGAAGAGATGCGGCGCCATGTTCGCGACCGCTCCCATCAGCATGCCGCCGGCGCTGCCGCCCTGGGCAATGATGCGGCCCTGCGCGCAGAAACCCTCCGCCGCGAGCGTTTCCGCAGCCGCGATGAAATCGGTGAAGCTGTTGGTCTTCTTGTCCTTCTTGCCGTCGAGATACCAGCGCCAGCCCTTGTCCGTGCCGCCCCGGACATGGGCGATGGCATAGACGAAGCCGCGATCGACGAGGCTTAGCGGCCGGGTGCGGAAGGAGGCCGACATGGCCGAGCCATAGGAGCCGTAGCCGTAGAGCAGGCAGGGCGCCGTCCCGTCGAGCGCCGTGTCGGCGCGGTGCAGCAGGGAGATCGGCACCTGCGCGCCGTCCGCAGCCGTCGCGAAGATGCGGCGCACGCGATACTCCGCCGGATCGTGGCCGGATGGCACCTCCTGCCGCTTCAGCAGCACGCGCTCCCCGCTCGCCATGTCGTAATCATAGGTTTCGGCCGGGCGCGCCATGGAGGCGTAGATGAAGCGCAGCGTCTGCGTCTCGAACTCGTAGCCGATGTCGAGGCCCAGCCCATAGGCCTCCTCGTCGAAGTCGATGTTGCGCTCTTCGCCGTTCGCCAGATCGCGGATGACGATGCGCGGCAGGCCGTCCTCGCGCTCGAGCCGGATCAGCCTGCCCTCCAGGCAGACATGGCTCAGGATCAGGCAGCCGGCGCGATGCGGCACGAGATCGCGCCATTGCTCTGGGGCGGGGTCGCCGACCGGCGCCCTGACGATCTTGAAATCCTCGGCGCCATCGGCGTTGGTGAGAATGATCAGCTCGTCGCCATGGTGTTCGACGCTGTACTGCCGCCCGGGCTGGCGCGCCGCAATGAGCAGCGGCCTTGCTTCGTCCGCTTCGAGATCGAGCAGGCGGATTTCCGACGTCTCGTGATCCCCGACGCTGATCAGCAGGAACCGCCCCGACTGGGTCTGGTCGATGTCGACGAACATGCCGGCGTCGGCCTCCTCAAGCAGCAGCTCGTCTTGCGCCTGCGTCGTGCCCAGTCGGTGCCGGTAGACGCGCGAGGGGCGATGGTCGGCATCGAGCTTCACATAGGCGAAGGAACGCGAATCGCGCGTCCACACCATCTCTCCGGTCGTATCCTCGACGCGGTCCGCGAGGTCCTCGCCGGTCGCGAGATCGCGGATGCGGATGCTGTGCAGTTCCGACCCCGCCTCGTCGGCGCTCCAGGCGAGCAGCGCGTGATCGGGGCTGTGCTCCGCGTCGCCGAGATCGAAATAATCCTTGCCCTCCGAGAGTGCCTCCGCGTCGAGCATGATCTGCTCGCGCGGCTTGCCGCCGCGAGCCTTGGCCGGCGCGCGCAGCCTGCGGCAGATCAGCGGATGCTCGCCGCCCTTGCGATAGCGGGAGTAATACAGGAACGGCCCGTCGGGCTGAGGCACGCTGCTGTCGTCTTCCTTGATCCGCCCACGCATCTCTTTCACCAGCGCGCGCTGCAACGCGCGCGTCGGCGCTAGCAGCTTGCGGCAATAGGCGTTTTCAGCGCGCAAATGGCGCTGGATATCTTTCGGCAGGGC